>NZ_CALAYQ010000142.1:0-10091 GCF_937894855.1 uncultured Zoogloea sp. | reverse complement strand
GCGCAGGTCGGCCACTTCGGCTTCGGGGAAGTCGCGGCCGATGTTGACGCCGGTGAAGTGGTGGTCGTCTTCGTTGGCGCCGGTGACGAAATCGGCCATCACCGCGACGCTGCGATCCATCACCACGCGGCCGGCAAAGCCCACCGGGCCCAGGGATCCGGCGTTGGCGCCGAAGGCGGCGAGGATGGAGGCGGGGGAGGCGAAGGTCAGCGGGTTCTTGACGCCGGCGATCTTCTGGGCCTTGACCTCGTTGAGTTCGTGGTCGCCGCGCAGCAGGAGCAGCAAGGGCTGGTTGCCGGTGGACTCGTCGCCATCGACGACGATGGCCTTGACCATGGACGTGGCCGGCACCTTGAGGAAGGCGGCGAGTTCGTCGATGGTCTTGACGCCCGGGGTGTGCACCTTGGTGAGGGCGACCGCAGCGGCGGGGCGCGGCGTGGTGGGCGCCAGGGCTTCGGCCAGTTCGACGTTGGCGGCGTAGTCGGAATCCGGGCAGTAGGCGATGTCGTCCTCGCCGGTCTCGGCGATCACGTGGAATTCGTGGGAGCCGGTGCCGCCGATCGAGCCGGTGTCAGCCGCCACCGCGCGGAACTTCAGGCCCAGGCGGTTGAAGATGCGGTGGTAGGTGTCGTACATGTTGCGGTATTCACGCTGCAGATCCTCGAAGGAGCTGTGGAAGGAATAGCCGTCCTTCATCGTGAATTCGCGGCCGCGCATCACGCCGAAGCGCGGGCGGATCTCGTCGCGGAACTTGGTCTGGATCTGGTAGAAGTGCTTGGGCAGCTGGCGATAGCTGCGCAGATCCTTGCGCACCACGTCGGTGATGACTTCCTCGTGGGTCGGCCCGATCACGAAGTCGCGGTCGTGGCGATCCTTGAAGCGCAGCAGCTCGGGGCCGTAGAAATCCCAGCGGCCGGATTCCTGCCATAGCTCGGCCGGCTGCACGGCAGGCATCAGCACCTCGATGGCGCCGGCACGGTTCATCTCTTCCCGCACGATGTTCTCCACCTTGCGCAGGGCGCGCAGGCCCAGGGGCATCCATGTGTAGATGCCGCCGGCGAGGCGTTTGATCAGCCCCGCACGCATCATCAGCTTGTGACTGATGACTTCGGCGTCGGACGGGGCTTCCTTGAGCGTGGAGAGGAAGAACTGGGAGGCACGCATGGGCGGATGTCCGTTACTAAAGAGAACTCATGATTTTAGCGTGCTTCTAAGGGATTGGCTGCGTCCAGTTTGCGATGCACCGATTTGGGGTTGCTTCTTTCACGGCGTGGGGAAATGTGGAAGAATCCAAGACAGTTCATGAATTAAAGGTTGCACCATGCTCGATCGTGAAGGCTATCGGCCTAACGTCGGCATCATTCTGGTGAATGCGCGCAACGAGGTTTTCTGGGGCAAACGGATACGAGAACATTCCTGGCAGTTTCCGCAAGGCGGAATCAAGCACGGCGAATCGCCGGAACAGGCCATGTACCGTGAGCTCTTCGAAGAAGTCGGCTTGAAGCCTGAGCACGTCCGCATCATCGGCCGCACCCGCGGCTGGTTGCGCTACGAGGTGCCCAAGCATTGGATCAAGCGTGAATGGCGTAACACCTATCGTGGTCAGAAACAGATCTGGTTTCTGCTGCGGCTGGTGGGGCGCGATTCTGACGTTTGCCTGCGTGCCAGCAATCATCCGGAGTTTGATGCCTGGCGCTGGAGCTATTACTGGGTGCCGCTCGAAGCGGTGATCGAGTTCAAGCGCGGGGTGTATCAGTCTGCGCTGCTGGAGTTGTCCCGCCTGCTGTTCCGCGACAGGCTGTTCGACATCCCTGAAAGCTACCGCCTCGCTGCGGCGGCGGTGGCACAGGCGATCTCCGACGTGCCGCGCTCGTCGTCCTGAACAAAAAACCGGCCTGCTTTTGCAGGCCGGTTTTTTGTTGGGCGGAAACTCCGCGGGCGGTGACCTGTCTCAGCTACCATACAAAAAAATCCGGTTTGGTCCGGAGCCGCCAGACGGCGCCGGTTTTCGCGTAGGGCAATGTGGGAGGAGACACCATGGAGCGCTTGCACTATCAACCGATCAAACAGTTCCGGGTCAGCGGCGGCAGTTGCGACATCACCGACGCCTGGAGCATGGCGAGGGTCACCCTCTCGTCGCCGGCCATCGAGGTGATGACCGACCTGAGGCGGATTCCCGCCGCCACCATCGACCAGGACACCAGTCTGGCCGAAACCAATCACAGCATGATCCTGCGCGGTGTGCGCCTGCTCTTCGTGACCGATGCCAACCGGCGCGTCGCCGGCATCGTGACGGCCAGCGACCTGCTCGGCGAAAAGCCGACCCGCGTCGCCCGCGAGCGCATGATGCGCCACGAGGAACTCACCGCCCGGGACATCATGGTTCCCACTGATGACCTCGATGCAGTGTCCCTGTCCGATGTGCTGCGCTTCGAGGTTGGCCATGTGGTTGCGACCCTCAAGTCCTGTGGCCGGCAGCACACGCTGGTGGTCGAGGACGGGCCGGACGGCAGCCGGGCGGTGCGCGGCATCTTCTCCGCGTCGCAGATCGCCCGCCAGATGGGCATCCCGCTCCAGACCACCGAAGTCGCGCGCACATTCGCCGAGATCGAAGCGGCCATCGCCAACTGAAATGCAGCCTGTCTGCCGGGTTTTGGCCCGGCCGGCGGGGGAGTTGTAGAATCGCGTTTCTGCTCCCCCGAGGGTTTTCATGATTTCCGTCCCCTTTCGCCTGCCCGCCGGTCTTGTGCCGGCGGTGCTTGCCGGGCTGCTGATTGCAGCGCCGGCTTCGGCCCAGAGAACCGCACTCTTCGAGGACGAGGCCAAGTCCCCGTGGCAGGAGGTCGAGATGCCTTTCCCGGCGTATCCGACCGACGCCAGCCTGATTCCGCTCCAGGTCGGCCCGACCGCCACCGCGCGCTTCTTCATTGACGAAAAATCCCTCAGCCTGGCCGCCGATGGCGTCCTGCGCTTCACGCTCGTGGTGCGCACCCAGGGCGGTGCCGAGAACGTGACCTACGAAGGCATCCGCTGCGAGACGGTCGAGCGCAAGCTGTATGCGATCGGTCGCAAGCCCGGCGACTGGGTCGCGTCGCGCAATGTCGAGTGGCGTCAGATCGAGGAGAAGACGGCCAACCGCGTCCATGCGGCGCTGGCCAAGGACTATTTCTGTCCGCCGGGCGTCGTCCCTCCGGGCCTTGGGCAGATCATCGACTCCTTGCGCCGCGACGGCGGCGTGCGTTGAACATCACAAAAAAGATAGGTGGCAGGACATGCTTGACCAGTTGATCATCGGCTTCGACAAGGCGCTCCGCACGGTGTTTGCCAATGCGCACACGGTTCGTCCCACGCCGGGCGAGCAGTTGCCCGAGGCGGAGTTGTCTGACGAGGAAAAGCGTCATGCGGCGGCGCTGATGCGCGTCAATCATTGCGGCGAGATCTGTGCTCAGGCGCTCTATCAGGGGCAGGCGCTGATGTCGAAGGATGAGGGCATCAAGCGGGCCCTCGAATCCGCCGCCCACGAAGAAACCGAGCACCTGGCCTGGACCGAACGGCGGATCGCCGAGCTGGGTGGGCGCAAGAGTCTGCTCAATCCGGTGTGGTACACGGGTTCGCTGGCCATCGGGATGCTGGCAGCGCGGTTTGGCGACGGGGTGAATCTGGGGTTCCTGGCGGAAACCGAGCGTCAGGTCGAGTCGCACCTGAAGAGCCATCTGGACCGGCTGCCGCCGCAGGACCAGCGCTCGCGGGAGATCGTCGAGCAGATGAAGACCGACGAGGTGGCTCACGCCGAAACGGCGGTGCGCCTTGGCGCGATCGAACTGCCGATGCCGGTCAAGAGCGCCATGAAGGCGACCTCGAAGGTCATGACCGGGATCGCTTACTGGGTCTGATCGGGCGCCCGCCACGGGGCCTGTCGCGAGTGTGGCAGGGCCCGGGGCTGCATGAAACTGCCGGATCAGATCTCGACGATCTCCCAGGTGTGGGTGATCTCGGCCGTCTTGCCGAGCATGATCGTCGCGGAGCAGTACTTCTCGTAAGACAGCTTGATCGCGCGCTCCACCGAGTCGGGCTTGAGGTTGCGCCCCTTTACTGTGTAGTGGAAGGCGATGCGGGTGAACACCTTCGGGTCGGTCTCGGCCCGGTCGGCCTTGAGGCTTACGACGCAGTCGACCACATCCTGCCGGCTCCGCTTGAGGATCAGCACCACGTCAAACGCCGTGCAGCCGCCGGCACCGGCCAGCATCAGCTCCATCGGGCGCGGCGCAAGGTTGCGGCCGCCAGCCTCGGGGGCGCCATCCATCCCGACCAGGTGGCCGGAGCCCGTTTCGGCCAGGAAGGTCATGCTGTCGCCACCGGCCCATTTCACTACGCATTCCATATCTAGATCCTAAGCTTGTTCTTGTAAGAGCGGGATCGCCTGACGCCCGCAACGCCGGGATTGTAGCCGGCTCGCCTTGGCGTGGTGCGGCGCAATATTTGTGCGGTGCAACATGATGGTTGCTCCAGATTGTAGCAATGCACCGTCTGAATGCACTTGTCGTGCCCGGTTTCCTCCGAAAACCCCCGTTTTTTCGGGGTTTTTTAAAATAAATAAAATTTATTTTTTGATTAAAATATTTATACTGCAATGCACAAAAAACGCTTGCTAGCAGGGTCGTGCGTGGCCATAATGCAATCAGTCCAGTTGCTTTTGTAGCTTGAAGCGGCTGAAAGGTGTCTCCTCCACCCTCCTCCTTTGGTGTGGATTTAGCGCAGATCTCCCCGATCTGCGCTTTTTTTTATCTTCAGGTGGGGTTTGACATCAGTCAAAGCCGTGCGATACAATCCGCGGCTTTCCGAATTATAGTCGGTCCCGGTGTCGGGAAAAGTCTGAGGAATCTCCATGAAAACGTTTTCTGCCAAGCCGCATGAGGTCAAGCGCGACTGGTTCGTTGTTGATGCGACGGACTTGGTCCTTGGTCGGCTTGCTTCCCAAGTTGCGCTTCGCTTGCGCGGCAAACATAAAGCCATTTACACCCCGCACGTCGATACCGGTGACTTCATTGTCGTCGTCAACGTCGACAAGCTGCGTGTGACCGGCACCAAGGCCCAGGACAAGAAGTACTACCGTCACTCCGGTTACCCGGGCGGTATCTACGAAACCAACTTCACCAAGCTGCAGCAGCGCTTCCCTGCTCGCGTGCTGGAAAAGGCTGTCAAGGGCATGCTGCCCAAGGGCCCGCTCGGCTACGCCATGCTGAAGAAGCTCAAGTGCTACGCAGGCGCCGAGCATCCGCACGCCGCCCAGCAGCCCCAAGTACTCGCGATTTAACAGGAGCCGATAATGGCTGTGACTTACAACTACGGTACCGGTCGTCGCAAGTCGGCTGTTGCCCGCGTCTTCATGAAGAAGGGCACCGGCAACATCGTCGTGAACGGCAAGCCGGTTGATCAGTTCTTCTCCCGTGAAACCGGCCGCATGATCGTGCGTCAGCCGCTGGTCCTGACCAACTTCGCCGATCACTTCGACATCCTGGTCAACGTGACCGGTGGTGGCGAATCCGGCCAGGCTGGTGCCGTTCGTCACGGCATCACCCGCGCCCTGATCGACTACGATGCGGAACTCAAGTCCCCGCTGAAGAAGGCCGGTCTCGTGACCCGCGATGCCCGTGAAGTCGAACGTAAGAAGGTCGGCTTCCGCAAGGCGCGTCGTCGCAAGCAGTTCTCGAAGCGTTAATCGCTTCAAGCATCATCAAAAGGCCGCCTTCGGGCGGCTTTTTGTCATCTGGGCGTAGTATCTTTCGGCAGCAAAGGCATCTGGCCGGCGTGTGTCGGCTGTTCATTTCCTGATTTGGGGGCGAGCATGATCAAGGTTGGTGTGGTGGGTGGAACCGGTTATACCGGGGTCGAGTTGCTGCGTTTGCTGGCGCAGCATCCGGATGTCGAACTGAAGGCGATCACCTCCCGGGGGGATGCCGGCGTTCCGGTTGCAAACATGTTCCCGAGCCTGCGTCGCCGGGTTGATCTGTGTTTCGTCGATCCCCAGGCGGCCGATCTCGGTTCGTGCGATGTCGTGTTCTTCGCCACCCCGAACGGGATCGCGATGCAGCAGGCGGCCGAGCTGGTGGCGGCCGGCGTGAAGGTGATCGACCTGGCTGCTGACTTCCGCATCTCGGACATCGCCGAGTGGGAGAAGTGGTACGGCATGAAGCACGCCTGCCCCGAACTGGTGGCCGAGGCGGTGTACGGCCTGCCCGAAGTGAATCGCGAGGCCATCAAGAAGGCGCGCGTGATCGCCAATCCGGGGTGCTACCCGACGGCCGTGCAGCTCGGCTTCCTGCCGCTGGTCGAGGCGGGTGTGATCGAGCTCGACAACCTGGTGGCGGACGCCAAGTCGGGTGTTTCCGGCGCCGGGCGCAAGGCCGAGACCCACATCCTGTTCTCCGAGTCTGCGGACAACTTCCAGGCCTATGGCGTCGCCGGCCATCGTCACCTGCCCGAAATCCGGCAGGGCCTGTCTCGTTTCGCCAATGCGCCGGTCGGTCTGACCTTCGTGCCGCACCTGACACCGATGATCCGCGGCATCCATGCCACGCTGTACGGCCGCATCAAGAAGGACGTCGATCTGCAGGCCTTGTTCGAAGAGCGCTTTGCCGGCGAGGCATTCGTCGATGTGATGCCGAAGGGCTCGCATCCGTCCACGCGCTCGGTGCGTTCGGCCAATATGTGCCGGATCGCGGTTCATCGTCCTCAGGGCGGTGATGTGGTCGTCGTGCTGTCGGTCATCGACAATCTGGTGAAGGGAGCCGCGGGGCAGGCGGTTCAGAACATGAACATCCTGTTCGGTCTGGACGAAACGGCCGGGCTGGGTCAGATCCCCCTGATGCCCTGAACTAAATACGAGTAATTTTGTCGACTATTTGATGCCCATGCCTTGACCGAGGCCTGGAGGCTGACCATAATCAGACGATAAATTTGAAGGAGTTGTTTCATGAATGCCGTAACCGAGACCCCCGTCCCCCTGGTTTTCACCGATAGCGCCGCCAATAAGGTCAAGGATCTGATCATTGAAGAAGGCAATCCCGACCTCAAGCTGCGGGTGTTCGTGACCGGCGGTGGCTGTTCCGGCTTCCAGTACGGTTTCACCTTCGACGAGATCCGCAACGACGACGACACCGTGATGGAAAAAGATGGCGTCATGCTGCTGATCGATCCGATGAGCTACCAGTACCTCGTGGGCGCCGAGATCGACTACACCGAAGGTCTGGAAGGTTCCCAGTTCGTGATCCGCAATCCGAACGCCACTAGCACCTGCGGCTGCGGTTCGTCCTTCTCTGCCTGATCTGGTTGTGCGGGTGCGCTGGCGCTAGCTGGCTGCACCACAAAAACAAGGCCCGTCATCTTGCGATGGCGGGCCTTGTCTTTTGGAGCGGCAATCGCTGCGCTCAGTCGAGCTGAACGAACTTGCTCTGCTGGAGGTGGGCGATCTGGGTGGCGAGGGCGTCGGTCTGGTGACGGAAGGCGCTGAGCGTGTTGCCGGTGAGCGCCGCGGCGTTGGGCAGGGTGACGGTGAGCGGATCCTGGTGCACGTTGTTGATGCGGAATTCGTAGTGCAGGTGCGGTCCGGTTGCCCAGCCGGTGCTGCCCACGTAGCCGATGGTGGTGCCCTGGCTGATCCGTGCGCCGGTCTTGATCTCGCGGGCAAATCCGCTCAGGTGGCCGTAGGCGGTGGTGTATTTGTCCCGATGGCGCAGGACGATGAAGTTGCCGTAGCCGTTCTGCTGTCCGACGAATTCGACCACGCCATCGGCAGTGGCCTTGACGGCGGTGCCGTGAGGGGCTGCGTAATCCACGCCCTTGTGTTCACGCCAGGTGCCGAAAACCGGGTGAAGCCGCATCGAAAAGCCGGAGCTGACACGCGAGAACTCGAGCGGCGAGCGCAGGAAGCCTTCCTTGTGGCTCTTGCCGTCCTGGTTGTAGTACTCCTGGGTGCCGTTCGGGTGGGTGAACAGGTAGGCCGAGTGGCGGGTGCCCTGGTTGATGAACTCCGCCGCGAGGATTCGGCCGGTACGGATGGCGCGCCCCTGGTGGTAGGCGACTTCGTAGATCACGCTGAAGCGGTCGCCCCGGCGCAGGTCGGAGTGGAAGTCGATGTCGTCGCCAAAGATGCGGGACAGCTCCTCGGCCACGCTGTCGGGCAGGCCTGCGGTATCCATTGCGGCAAACAGCGAGGACTGGACTACGCCGCTCTGCATATGTACGCGCGTTTCCAGCGGCAGGGCGCGCTGGCTGGCCTGGAGTTTTCCGTCGACCACCTCGACCGTCAGGCTGGTGTCGGCGCCAGGCGGGCAGATGGAGGCGGATTGCAGGCCGCCTTCGGCGGTGGTGGCGACGATGAGCGTGGCGCCCGGCCGGAAAGTTCCGGCAAGCTCACGCGTCAGTTTGGGGTTGTTGGCCTGTGCGGTGATGGCGCTGGATGAAACGCCCAGGCGGCGCAGTGCGCTGGCGAAGCTCTCGCCATTCTTGATGCGGTCTTCGCGGATGAAGGGGCGCGTATCGTCCCGGCGCACGACGGCGGGAACCGCGGTGAGTTGTTCGACGACGGTTTCTGTTGTCGTAGGAGCGTTTGTGGTGCCCGGCGCCACCGCGATGGCAGCTGCCATGCCGATAGCGGAGCCGATGCCCGCGCTCAGCAGGCGCCAGGCCTTGGCCGGGTCGTCTGCACGAAGCTTTTTGAGATGCGCTAAAATTATCGACTTTTCTCCAAGCATCGGGCTTTCCAAGCAAAAACAAGCCGCGAAGTCTACCAAATAGTTCGCGACTTGGACTTGCTCGAGGACAAATATGACTGAAATCACTGCAGCGCTGGAGCTCATCACGCGCGGAGCCGACGAGCTCCTGATCGAAGCGGAGCTCGTCGAGAAGCTCAAGACGGGCCGCCCGCTGCGGGTCAAGGCCGGTTTCGACCCAACGGCGCCGGATCTGCACCTGGGACATACCGTTCTGATCAACAAGCTTCGCCACTTTCAGGAGCTTGGTCATCAGGTGATGTTCCTGATTGGCGACTTCACCGGGATGATCGGTGATCCGTCGGGCAAGAACACGACTCGCCCGCCGCTCACTCGCGAGCAGGTGCTCGAGAACGCTAAGACGTATCAGGAGCAGGTCTTCAAGATACTAGATCCGGCCAAGACTGAGGTGTGCTTCAACTCCAGCTGGATGGAGGCGCTCGGCGCGTCCGGGATGATCCGTCTGGCCGCCCAGCACACGGTCGCGCGGATGCTTGAGCGGGATGACTTTGCCAAACGTTACGCCGGGCAGCAGCCGATCGCGATTCATGAATTCCTGTATCCGCTCTGTCAGGGGTATGACTCCGTGGCGATGAAAGCGGATGTCGAACTCGGTGGCACGGATCAGCGCTTCAACCTGCTGGTTGGCCGCGAGTTGCAGAAGCACTACGGCCAGGCGCCCCAGTGCGTGCTGACGATGCCGCTGCTGGAAGGTCTGGACGGCGTTAACAAGATGTCCAAGTCGCTTGGCAACTACATCGGTATCTACGAGCCGCCCAACGAGATCTTCGGCAAGGTGATGTCGGTTTCCGATGACCTCATGTGGCGTTACTACGATCTGCTGTCCTTCTTGCCGGCGACCGAGATCAAGGCGCTGCGCCACTCGATCACCGAGGGGCGGAATCCGCGGGATATCAAGGTCAAGCTCGCCCAGGAGCTGGTGGCTCGTTTTCACGGTGCGGCGGCGGCGGTTGCGGCGCTCGAGGATTTCGAAGCGCGCTTCCAGCGGAATGCGATTCCCGACGAGATTCCTGAGGTTTCTGTTGAGGCGGGAGCGGATGGTCTGGCCATCGCTGCGGTGCTCAAGCAGGCAGGGCTGACCGCGAGCACCTCCGAATCCCTGCGGATGATCGATCAGGGTGGGGTTCGTCTCGATGGCGAGAAGGTGTCAGATCGCGGTCTGGTGCTGGCGGCGGGGGTGGTCGTCGTGCTGCAGGTCGGCAAGCGCAAGTTTGCGCGGGTGTCGTTGGTTTGAATTAATTTCCCCAAACCTCTTGACGGCTTCTGATAGTTCTTTATAATTCGGCCCTCTTCGCAGCG
>NZ_CALAYQ010000141.1:0-3814 GCF_937894855.1 uncultured Zoogloea sp. | reverse complement strand
CATCTGCACGCCGTGCACGCTGTAGGCGGTGCCGGCGGCGATCCAGTCGGCCATGGCGCCGGCTTCGTTGATGCCTTCCTGCAGCACCTGGCCGGTTTCGCTTTCCTTGTAGAACATGAGCTGGTCATGGTCTTCCGGAACGTACTTCTGGCCTTGCTGGTTCCAGATGCCGTACTGGCGGAACATGCCTTCCATGCCGAAGGTGCGGGATTCGTCCGGCACGATCGGGACGATGTTCTTGCCGATCTGCTTGTCCTTCAGCAGGGTGTTCATGATGCGCACGATGGCCATCGTGGTGGACAGTTCGCGGCCCTCGCCCGACGCCTTGAGCAGCGCGGCGAAGGTTTCGAGCGGTGGCACCTCGAGGGCGGCGGCGGTGCGGCGACGGCTCGGCAGGAAACCACCCAGGGCCATGCGACGCTCGCGCATGTACTTGTATTCGGCGGAGTCTTCCGGGAAGCGCAGGTAAGGCAGCTCGGCCAGCTGGTCGTCCGGCACGGGCAGGCCGAAGCGGTCACGGAAGCGGCGGATCGACTCGATGTCGAGCTTCTTCTGCTGGTGGGAGATGTTCATCGCCTCGCCGGACTGGCCCATGCCGAAGCCCTTGATGGTCTTGGCGAGGATCAGCGTCGGCTGGCCCTTGTGGGTGACGGCGGCGTTGTAGGCGGTGAAGATCTTGAAGATGTCGTGGCCACCGCGGTTGAGGTTCCACACCTCGTCGTCGGTCCAGTCGGCCACCAGGGCGCGCAGCTCGGGCGTGTTGAAGAAGTGCTCGCGCACGTAGGCGCCGTTCTTGGCCTTGAAGGTCTGATACTCGCCGTCGCACAGCTCCATCATCCGCTTCTTCAGGATGCCCTTCTTGTCGCGGGCAAACAGGGCGTCCCAGTGGGTGCCCCAGATCAGCTTGATGACGTTCCAGCCGGCGCCGCGGAACTCGGCTTCGAGCTCCTGGATGATCTTGCCGTTGCCGCGCACCGGGCCGTCGAGGCGCTGCAGGTTGCAGTTGATGACGAAGATCAGGTTGTCGAGCTTCTCGCGGCCGGCCATGCCGATGGCGCCGAGGGATTCGACCTCGTCGGTCTCACCGTCGCCCAGGAAGGCCCAGACCTTGCGCTGCTCGGCCTTGGCGGCGTCGATCAGGCCGCGGCTGGCGAGGTACTTCATGAAGCGTGCGGAGTAGATCGCGCACAGGGGGCCAAGGCCCATCGACACGGTGGGGAACTGCCAGAAATCCGGCATCAGCCACGGGTGCGGGTAGGAGGAGATGCCCTTGCCGTCCACTTCCTGGCGGAAGCTGTCCATCTGCTCGTCGGTCAGACGGCCGAGCATGTAGGCGCGGGAGTAAACGCCGGGAACCGAGTGGCCCTGGAAGAAGATCAGGTCGCCGCCGGTTTCGTGGTCGATGCTCTTCCAGAAGTGGGAGAAGCCCACGTCGTAGAGCGCGGCGGCAGAGGCGAAGGAGGCAATGTGGCCGCCGACGTTGGTGTGCTTGTTGGCGCGCACCACCATGGCCATGGCGTTCCAGCGGATGTAGGAATGGAGCTTGATCTCCATGTCCGGATCGCCCGGGTACTTGGGCTGCTGGTCGGCAGGAATGGTGTTGATGTACTGGGTGTTGGCGGAGTAGGGGATGTCGATCCCTTCCTCACGACCGGCTTCGATCAGCTTTTCGATCAGGAAGTGGGCACGGTCGGTGCCTTCCTGTGCGACGACGCCTTCGAGGGCGTCCAGCCATTCCTTGGTTTCCTGGGCGTCGATGTCAGCCCGGATCTCTTGCGTGTTCGCGGCCATGGTTTTGTCTCCTCATGACTTGCGGGTTGTGGGTTGTTGCCGTGGGTAACGGCAACGTGCTTTCACTACAAACCGGAGCAGGGTCGGATCACGACCCGAATTTTTCGTAATATAAAATCAAATCCCGCGATGTGCAATAGGGTCGACCGCAATTTGCACGGGGTTCGAGGGTTTTTTTTCGAGGTCTGGTGGTGGCGGTGCTATCCCATCCGGTTCTGCTGCGATACGGAAAACCCAATGCATACGCCGGCCGGGCCAGAAGGCTCCGGCCGGCGAGTTTTCGTTCGACGGGGACGGGTAAAAAAACGGCGGGGGGCGAGGGAGGGAGGGAGAAAACCCCCGGCCGTTTGCGGAAATGGTTGTTCCGCGGCGGGATCATCTGGACAGCGCGTCCCGCTTACGGTCTTCGTCATATGCGAAGACCACTTGTCTGTTGCGAATCTCCCCCATGACCAGCGGACGGGTCGAATCGATCGCCTCGTGGTCGGTCTTGGAGAAAGGTCGATCATATACCATCACGATGCCTTCCACCCGCTCCTTGAGCGATTCGAGGGCGTCCTTCAGGCGGGTGCCGTCGGTGCTGCGGGCCTGGCGGATCGCCGCGGCGAGCAGCAGCATCGAGTCGTAACCCTGGGCCGCCGCTGGCGCCACCGGCAGGCGGTCGATGCCGTAGGTGCTGCGGTATTTATCGACGAAGCGGCGCCGGTGGGGGGCGTCGCTTTCCTGGATGAAGGTCTGGGGCATCCGCGCGCCTTCGGCGTTGGGGCCCGCGCTGTCGATGAAGTTGGACATGGCCAGCGCCCAGCTGCCTACCATCGGCACCTTCCAGCCCAGGCGCACCATGCCGTTGGCCATGTGGGCGAGCTCCGGCCCGAGGCCGTAGGTGAGGATGCCCTCCGCGCCGGCAGCCCGGGCGCGGGAGAGCTGGGGGGTCATGTCCACGTCGCGGATGTTGAAGCGCTCGATCGTCACCGCCTTGATGCCGTGGCGCTCCAGCGCCCGCTCCAGGTCTTCGCGGCCCAGCTGGCCGTAGTTGGTGCTGTCGTGAAAGATCGCAAGCCGGCGCAGGCGCTGCCGCACCACGGCCTCCTCGACGATCATCGCCGCCTGGAGCGTATCCGGCGCCGAGACGCGGAAGATGTAGTTGTCCGGGTACTGGGGCGGGAGGAACTGCTTGGTGACGATCGACCCGGTGGCCACCGAGGTGATCATCGGCACATGGGCCTGCTGGTAGAAGCGTTGGCTGGCGAGCGCCACGCCGGTATTCACGATGCCCAGCCCGGCGACGATCTTCTCGTGGTTGATGAGCTCCTGGGCGATCTGCGCGCCGCGCTCCGGCCGGGCCTCGTCGTCGCGCTCCAGCAACTGCACCGGCCGGCCGAGGATGCCGCCGGCGTCGTTGATCTCCCGCGCCGCCAGGCGGATGCCGTCGCGCATCGCCACCCCCATCGGGCTCGACCCGCCGGTGAATGGCCCGGTCACGCCGATGCGGATCGGCTCCACCGCCGCCACGCCGGCCGCCAGCAAACCCAGCGCGGCACAGGCCGCGGCACGCACGAATCGAAGCAAGGGTGTCTCCGCTGTTGTGTTCTTGTTCTGCTTATATGGCCGCCAGCCCGCGCCTTCCTTCGCAGGCAGCGTTCAACGCTACGCCCGCGCCCCTGCTGGTCATATGCGGGAGAACCCCTAGCTGCGCTGCGGCATGGCACGCCAGACCGGGCCTGCGCGGCCGCCTTCATCCGTCCCGATTAGGGAAACCCCCGATGCGCCTTTTCCGCCACCCCGGCGACGATGCGCGGGACATGTCGAATACAAATCCTTCCCCCAAGATGCCGCCGACCCGGGTGCCTGCCAACTGGTACTGGTCGGCGCCCAACTTTGCCGTCCTGATCTTTGCGCTGGCGATGCTGGTGCTGGTGTGGGTGCTCCAGCGCCAGGAGAGCGAGACTGCCCGTGGGGCGATGGCCCGCGACGTGCAGTGGGCCGAGCAGACCATGCGCCTGCACATGCAGGGCACCGAGGA
>NZ_CALAYQ010000140.1:0-62271 GCF_937894855.1 uncultured Zoogloea sp. | reverse complement strand
AGAGCACGATGCCGCCGATCACCAGCAGCAGGGCCATGGCGCCGTCGGAGGCGAGTTCCTTGCCCACCTGCGGGCCGACGAATTCGACGCGGCGCAGCTCGGCCTTGGGGCCGTCGATGGCGGCGAGGCTGGCCATTACCTTCTCGCTGACCTTGGCGGTCTCGTCGCCGGAGCGGTTGGGCAGGCGGATCAGCACGTCGCGGGAACTGCCGAAGTTCTGCACCTGGGCGTCCTGGTAGCCTTCCTTGCCGAGGGCGTCGCGGAGCTTTTCGAGGGCCGGGGGCTCGGCGTAACTGACTTCCATCAGGGTGCCGCCGGTGAACTCGACGCTGAAATGCAGGCCCTTGGTGGCCAGGAAGAACACCGCGAGCAGGAAGGTGATCAACGAGATGACGTTGAACACCAGCGCGTGCTTCATGAAGGGGATGTCTTTGCGGATCTTGAAGAATTCCATGGCGGTGATGCGCTCCGTGCTGGAGTTGATGTTGCTGAGGTTGCCGTTGTCGGACTGAAGTCCGACCTACAGGGTGCTGCGGGGGCGGGGATTTGTAGGTCGGGCTTCAGCCCGACGCCCCGCCCGGGGGCATCAGATACCCGGTTTCCACACCTGGCCGATGGCGAGCTTTTCGAGCTTGCGCTTCTTGCCGTAGATCAGGTTGACCAGCCCGCGCGAGACGAGGATGGCGCTGAACATGGAGGTGAGGATGCCCAGGCAGTGCACCACCGCAAAGCCACGCACCGGGCCGGAGCCGAAGACCAGCAGGGCGATGCCCGCGATCAGGGTGGTGACGTTGGAGTCGAGGATGGTGTCGAAGGCCCGGTCGTAGCCGGCGTGGATGGCGGCCTGCGGGCTGGAGCCGTTGCGCAGCTCTTCGCGGATGCGTTCGTTGATCAGCACGTTGGCGTCGATGGCCATGCCGAGGGTCAGCGCGATGGCCGCGATGCCGGGCAGGGTGAGCGTGGCCTGGAGCAGTGACAGCAGGGCCACCAGCAGCAGCAAGTTGGACGCCAGCGCGAGCACCGACACGAGGCCGAACAGCATGTAGTAGATGCACATGAAGATGGCGATCGCCACGAAGCCCCACAGGGTGGAGTGGAAACCCTTGGAGATGTTCTCGGCGCCGAGGCTCGGGCCGATGGTGCGTTCCTCGATGATCTCCATCGGGGCGGCCAGCGAGCCGGCGCGCAGCAGCAGCGCGGTGTCGGTGGCTTCTTCGGAGGTCATGCGGCCGGAGATCTGCACGCGGCCGCCGCCGATCTCGGCGCGGATCACCGGGGCGGTGACGACTTCGCCCTTGCCCTTTTCGATCAGCAGGATGGCCATGCGCTTGTTGATGTTCTCGCGGGTGATGTCCTTGAAGATGCGGGCGCCGGCGGAATCGAGCGTGAGGTGCACGGCGGCTTCGTGGGTCTGGCCGTCGAAGCCGGGCTGGGCGTCGGTGAGGCGCTCGCCGGTGAGGACGACCTGCTTCTTGACCAGCAGCGGGTTGCCGCCACGCTCGGTGTAGAGCTCGGTGCCCGGCGGCACGTTGCCCTGCAGCGCGGCTTCGAGGCCGCCCGGGGTGTCGTCCACCAGGCGGATCTCGAGGGTGGCGGTGCGGCCCAGGATGTCCTTGGCCTTGGCCACGTCCTGCACGCCGGGCAGTTGCACCACGATGCGGTCGAGGCCCTGCTGCTGGATCACGGGTTCGGCGACGCCGAGTTCGTTGATCCGGTTGTGCAGGGTGGAGATGTTCTGGCGGATGGCGAATTCCTGGATGGTCTTCTGGGCCAGGGGGGTGAGGCTGGCGGTGAGCTTGTAGTCGGCGCCGTCCTGGCCTTCGACGAGCTGAAGATCATTGTTGGCGGCGGAGATCACGCTCTTGGCGCGGGCCTGGGTTTCGGTGTCGCGGAACTTCACGACGACGGCGGCGCCTTCACGGCCGATGCCGGCGTGACGGACGTTCTTGTCGCGCAGCAGGGTGCGCAGGTCGCCAGCGGTGGCATCGAGGCGCTTGGTGACGGCGCCCTTCATGTCCACCTGGAGCAGGAAGTGCACGCCGCCGCGCAGGTCGAGGCCCAGGTACATGGGCAGCGCGTGGATCGAGGTGAGCCACTGGGGGCTGGCCGACAGCAGGTTGAGCGCGACCACGTAGGACGGGTCGGCGGCATCCGGGTTGAAGGCCTTCTCGATGGCGTCCTTGGCCTTGAGCTGGGTGTCGGTGTCGCGGAAGCGGGCGCGCACGCTGGTGAGATCGGCGAACAGGCCGTCATGGGCGATGCCCGCGGCCTTCAGGCTCTCCTCGACGCGGGCCATGGTGGCGGTGGCGTCGAGCTTGAGGGTGGCCTTGCCGCTGGAGACCTGGACGGCGGGCACCTCTCCGTAGAAATTCGGCAGGGTGTAGATCAGTCCCCACAGCAGGACGATGCCGATGAGGAGATTTTTCCAGAGAGGGTAGCGGTTCATGGTCTGGCGAAAAGGAGAGGAAACGGGTGATGCAGAGACGGTGCTGCGATGCGAAACGGCCGGAGCAGGGCCCCGGCCGGATGGCGATCAGATCGACTTGAGGGTGCCCTTGGGGAGCACGGCGCCGATGGATTGCTTCTGGACGACGATCTGGGTGTTGGGGGCCACTTCGACGTGCACGTAGCCGTCGCTGATCTGGGTGATCTTGCCGACGATGCCGCCCTGGGTGAGCACTTCGTCGTTCTTCTGCAGACCTTCGAGGAGAGCCTTGTGCTCCTTGGCGCGCTTCATCTGCGGACGGATCATCAGGAACCACAGCACGATGAACATGAGGATCATCGGCAGGAGGCTGGTGAACGTGGACATCGGGTCTTGCGCGGCGGCCGGGGCGGCCTGGGCAAAGGCGTTGGAAATCAGCACATTGAACTCCGGTGAGGGATGCAAAGGCCGAATTATATCAGCGGGGGGAGGGGCGGCGACCGGTTTGCGCCGTCAGCGGTTGGGCAAAACGGGCGGTGCACGCGGGCTGGCATGAAATCCTGATCCGGAGGCGGGGGGGTGTAGGGGCGACTTCAGTCGCCCGCGGGCGCCGGGCCATGGGTCGGCGCCTGGTGGAGGTGTGGGTGGGCGACTGAAGTCGCCCCTACGAAGGGAGCGGTGGAGGCACCCTCTCGCGCGCAGCGCCTGCACGGGGAGGGACGGCTGGTTTCTGTAGGTCCGACCTACAGGGGGGGGGCGCAGACCGGGATGGGGGCGGCCTTTGCGTCTCTCCGGGCGATGTACGAAAAAAAAGCGGCGTCTGCCTTGCGACAGACGCCGTCAAATCTCCACGAGGGAGAGGAGGGAGAAAAACTCGGTTTGCTGGCCCCTTTTCTGGGGCCTTGCAGGCAGCGATCAGGCTGCCTTGCGCAGTTGGGTGCAGAAGCGCTGCCAGTTGGCAGACATCGCGGCAATCATCTCTTCGGCGGCCAGCAGGGGCAGCAGGCCCATGCGGTGCTGGCTGCGCACGAAGGCTTCGACGTGCGGGGTACAGAGGGTGTTCTGTTCCTGCTTGAGCAGGTCGAGGAAGCGGGCCTCGGCCGCGCCCCAGAATTCGGAAGTGCCAACCCAGCCGGTGTCGGCGGTGGCTTCACGGACGGCCTTGCGCCAAAGGGCTTCGGCGCGCTCGATGGACACGCCGGCCTTGCGGGCGTGCCACGGCAGATTTTTCGGTGCTTTCATTTGCTGTTACTCCTATTGGCCACGTCATGGTGGTGACCTGACGCGGACGTTTGGCTCTCTGTTGCGTTGCAGTATTTTACGGTTAGGGTTTAACCCTTATGAAACAGCAGTTTTTGACCGCGGATTCGATTTCTTTGTTGCACTGCACAACTTCATTCTAGGCAAGCCACCCACTCACTGCAAGTGCCGCTCGTCGGCGATGAATGAATTGCGTCACGGTGATTCGCGTTTTTGCAACACCACCGTTGCCCGTTTTGCGGAGGCGTCCGGCAAGGGCCGGGGCGGTAGAATGGCGGGCTTCGCAGTCGAACTCACGAGCCCTTTTACCTGCCATGTCCCAGCTTCTCGACAACCTGAACCCCGAACAACTGGCCGCCGTCACCTTGCCGCCCCAGCATGCGCTGATCCTGGCCGGCGCCGGCTCGGGCAAGACCCGGGTGCTGACGACGCGCATCGCCTGGCTGATCCAGAACGGCTTCTGCAGCGCCCAGGGCATCCTGGCCGTGACCTTCACCAACAAGGCCGCGAAGGAGATGCTCACCCGCCTGTCGGCGATGTTCCCGATCAACACCCGGGGGATGTGGATCGGCACCTTCCATGGCCTGTGCAACCGCTTCCTGCGCGCCCATCACCGGGAGGCCGGCCTGCCGCAGCTGTTCCAGATCCTCGATTCGGGCGACCAGCTGGCTTCGATCAAGCGCCTGCTGAAAACCCTCAACATCGACGACGAGAAGTTTCCGCCGCGGGAGCTCCAGCACTTCATCAACGGCCAGAAAGAAGCCGGCATCAGGCCGGCTGCAGTAGAGGCGTGGGACGACTACACCCGTCGCCGGGTCGAGCTTTACATGGAGTATGAGGCCCAATGCCAGCGCGAGGCAGTTGTGGATTTCCCTGAATTGCTGCTGCGCAGCTACGAGCTGCTGGAGCGCAACGAGCCGATCCGCCGGCATTACCAGGCGCGCTTCCGCCACATCCTGGTGGATGAGTTCCAGGACACCAACGTGCTCCAGTACCGCTGGCTCAAGCTGCTGGCGGGCAACGGCGAGGAGGGCGGCGCGTACCTCTTCTGCGTGGGCGACGACGACCAGTCGATCTACCGCTTCCGGGGCGCCGAGATCGGCAACATGCGCGATTTCGAGCGGGATTTCAAGGTGCCGGCGGTGATCCGCCTGGAGCAGAACTACCGCTCCCACGGCAACATCCTCGATGCCGCCAACGCGCTGATTTCCAACAACAGCAAGCGCCTCGGCAAGAGCCTATGGACCGACCGGGGCGCCGGCGAGCCGATCCGCGTGTACGAGGCCTTCACCGACAGCGACGAGGCGCGCTTCATCGTCGAGGAGGTGCAGTCGCTGGTGCGCGAGGGCATCAGCCGCTCCGACATCGCGCTGCTGTACCGCTCCAACGCCCAGTCGCGGGTGCTCGAGCATCAACTGTTCTCCAGCGGCGTGGCCTACCGGGTGTATGGCGGGCTGCGCTTCTTCGAGCGTCAGGAGGTGAAGCACGCGCTCGCTTACCTGCGCCTGATCGCCAACCCGGACGACGACACGGCCTTCACGCGGGTGGTGAACTTCCCGACCCGCGGCATCGGCGCCCGCTCGCTGGAGGCCCTGCAGGACGCCGCCCGCACCTGGAACACGCCGCTCTACCAGACGGTGCCGCATCTTTCGGGCAAGCCGGGCACGTCGCTGGCGCAGTTCGTCGGGCTGATCGAGCGCCTGCGCCAGGAAACCGCCGCGCTGCCGCTCCACGAGATGGTGGATCACGTCATCGAGATGTCGGGGCTGCGCACCCATTACAAGAACGAGAAGGAAGGCCAGGAGCGCCTCGAGAACCTGGACGAACTCATCAACGCCGCGGCCAACTTCAATGCCGAGGTGGGCTCGGGCGAACGCCCGGCCGACATGGGCACCGATATCGGCACGGTGCTGGCCGAGTTCCTCGCCCACGCCTCACTGGAAGCCGGCGACCATCAGGCAGACGCTGGCGCCGAGGCGGTGCAGCTGATGACGGTGCACGCAGCCAAGGGGCTGGAGTTTGACGTGGTGTTTCTGTCGGGGCTCGAGGAGGGATTGTTTCCCCACGAGAACAGCATCCTCGAATCCGACGGGCTGGAGGAGGAGCGCCGGCTGATGTACGTGGCGGTGACACGCGCCCGCCAGCGCCTGTACCTGAGCTTCACCCAGAGCCGGATGCTCCACGGCCAGGTGCGCTACAACCTGCGCTCGCGCTTCCTGGAGGAGATCCCGGAAGAACTGACCAAGTGGCTCACCCCGCCCAACCCGCGCCGCAGCTTCGTGTCGGAGCCGTCGCCGCGCTATTACAACCCGGGCGCCAGCAAGCCGGCCGCACCGTCGATGCCGCCGCCTCCGCCGCAGAAATCCCGCGATCTGGGCGGGCTGTCGATCGGCCAGGCGGTGAGTCACATCCGCTTTGGCGAAGGGGTGATCGTCGCCGCCGAAGGCAGCGGCAGCGATGCGCGGGTGCAGGTGAAGTTTGCCGAATCCGGCGCCAAGTGGCTGATGCTGGCAGTGGCCAAGCTCACGCCGATCGGCTGAACAAGCGGTTCAGCGAAGGCTGCCCGGCGCCCGCTCTGGCGGGCCGGGCGATTCCTCAGCGGCCGTAGCCGGCCAGGGGCGTGACGCCGTTGATCTTCACGCCGGTGCCCAGGCCCTTCTGGCGGAACCAGCCCTGGTTCATCTCCAGAGCAAAGCGCGCCGGCTTTGCGGCGCAGTGGTTGTCTTCGGTCTGGGGCTTCATGTCTTCGACGTTCACGATGCGCCCTTCGTCGTCGAGAAAGGCCACTGATAGCGGCAGCAGGGTGTTCTTCATCCACATGCAGTGGCGCTGGGGTTCGGTGAACACGAATAGCATCCCGCGGTTGGCGGCCATGGTCTTGCGCTGCATCAGGCCGCGTTGGCGGTGCTCGTCGTTGGCGGCCACCTCGGCCTCGATGCGGAACATGCCGATGGTGAGCTCGGTCACCGGCATCTGGGTTTCGGCCGCAGCCGGAAGGGTGACCAAGGCGGCCAGCAGGGCCGCGCAGCGAAGCGGAAGCGCAGTCATCGGAAGTTCATTCAAACAGGTTTGCGGGGACGGGCAACCTTAGCACGTCCGGTTGCGGGCTGTCGTCGCCCGGAGGGCGGCGCGGGCGGGCGGCGAGGCGTCTGCAGGGCCGGCGGTGGTGTGGTGGCTCGCCAGGTGCCGGGTTCGAGGCCGTCGAGGGTCCAGTCGCCGATGCGCACGCGGATCAGGCGCAGGGTGGGGAAACCGACCTTGGCGGTCATCCGCCGGACCTGCCGGTTCTTGCCCTCGCGCAGGACGATCTCGATCCAGCTTGTCGGGATGGCTTTGCGTTCGCGGATCGGTGGGTTGCGTGGCCACAGCCAGGCAGGCTCGTCGACGAGGCGTGCCTCGCAGGGTTTGGTGAAGAAATCGCCCAGATCGACACCGGCGCGCAGCCGCGCCAGGGCGGCCTCGTCGGGGATGCCTTCCACCTGCACGAGGTAGGTCTTGGGCAGCTTGTGGCGGGGATCGGCGATGCGCTGCTGGAGCGCGCCGTCGTCGGTCAGCACCAGCAAGCCCTCACTGTCGGCGTCCAGCCGGCCCGCGGCATACACGCCGGGCAGGTCGATGTGATCCGCCAGGGTGGCCTTGCCCGGTTCGCCGGTGAACTGGCACAGCACCCCGTAGGGCTTGTTGAAGAGGATGAGCATGGGAAAAGCTTTGCCCGGAGCGGACGCTCCGGGCGGGGAGGGGTGATGCGTCAGGCGTATCGGCGCAGGCGCAGCGAGAAATCCTCGAGCTGGCGGATGCCGCTTTGCTCGGCGCGGGCGATCCAGTCCTGCAGTTGCTGGAGGAGCTGCTCGCTGCTGGCAGAGGAGCGCGCCCACAGGGCGGTGAGCTCGTCGCGCATCGTCACCACGGTTTCGAGGCGTTTGTTGTCCTTCAGCACGGTGGCGAGGCGCTGGCGCTCCTCGGCGCACAGCTGGCCTTCTTCGGCCGCGAGCCAGCGGCGCAGTTCGCGCACGGTGAACTTGCCTTCGGACTGGGCCTTGAGGGCGGTGAATTCTTCCTGGGCGATGGCCTTCAGGCTCTGCACGTAGCGGGTCATCACGTCGTAGCGGTGGGTGATGATGGCCTGGAGAGTGTCGAAGTCAGCACGGGCCTTGGCGGCGCCGAAGCGAGGCGTCGGGATGGTCTTCTTGACGTGGGCGAGGCCGAGCATCTCGAGGATGCGGATGTACATCCAGCCGATGTCGAACTCGTACCAGCGGGCCGACAGCTTGGCCGAGGTGGCAAAGCTGTGGTGGTTGTTGTGGAGCTCTTCGCCGCCGATCAGGATGCCCCAGGGGAGCAGGTTGGTGGAGGCGTCGGAGCAGTTGTAGTTGCGGTAGCCCCAGAAGTGGCCGAGGCCGTTGATGACGCCGGCAGCCCAGAAGGGGATCCACACCATCTGCACGCCCCAGATCAGCACGCCCGGCCAGATGCCGAAGAGCAGCAGATCGGCCGCCAGCATCACGAGGATGCCGGACTTGGGAAAGCGCGAGAACAGCTTGCGTTCGAAGGCGTCATCCGGCGTGCCGTGGCCGTAGCGCTGGATGGTTTCCTTGTTGCGGGCTTCCTTCACGTAGAGGAAGACACCCGTCCACAGCACCTTGTTGATGCCGTGGATCTGCGGGCTGTGGGGGTCTTCGGCGGTCTCGCACTTGGCGTGGTGCTTGCGGTGGATGGCCGCCCACTCCTTGGTGACCATGCCGGTGGTGAGCCACAGCCAGAAACGGAAGAACAGGGCCGGCAGCGGGTGCAGGTCGAGCGCCCGGTGCGCCTGGTGACGGTGCAGGAATATGGTGACCGAGGCGATGGTGACATGGGTCATCGCCAGCGTGACGACAACGTAGCCCCACCAGGGCAGATCAAGCAGTCCGGAGAACATCGGCAGTGCGTTCCTTGAAATATTGAGTTGAACCGCCCGATTCTAGTCGAGCCCCGTGGGCAAACCAAGACAGATCAGCGGTTTACCCCATATCGTCAGGAAACCGGGTTGTCTTTAGTCGACACCGCCACGTCGCCGAGGATGCGCACTTCGCGCTGGGGGAAGGGAATCTCGATGCCTTCGGCCTTGAAGCGCCGCCAGACTTCCAGGTTGATCGCCGAGCGGATGCCAAGGGTGCCTTCGGCCGGATCGCGGATCCAGAAGCCCAGCTGGAGGTTGATGCCGCTGTCGGCAAAGGCCTCGACGAAGGCGCCGGGGGCCGGGTCCTTCATCACCCGCGGCTGATTGTGGGCCGCTTCGACGAGGATCTCCATGGCCTTCTCGAGGTCGGTGGCGTAGCTCACCTGGATCGGCAGCGAAATGCGCACCTTGGGGTCGGTGAAGGTTTCGTTCTGTACTACCGAGCCGATCAGGGTCTCGTTGGGCACGATGGATTCGATGCCGGTCATGCCCTTGAGCACGGTGTAGCGGGTGGTGATCTGACTCACCACGCCGCGCTCGGTGCCCACCGAGATCAGGTTGCCCATGCGGATCGAGCGGTCGAGCAGCAGGATGAAGCCAGCCACGTAGTTGGCGGCGATCTTCTGCAGGCCGAGGCCGAGGCCCACGCCCAGCGCGCCGCCGAACACCGACAGGGCGGTGAGGTCGATGCCCACCAGCGGCAGGCTGACGGTGACGGCGAGCACCAGCAGCAGCGCCTTGGAGAGCCGCGCGAACACCAGCTGCAGGTTGGAGTCCAGCCCCTCGGTGCGCATCAGCCGGCTTTCGAGCACGCCGGCGGCCCACATCGCCACCAGCATCGTGACCATCACCGTGAGCGCGCCCTGCAGCAGCATCCACAGGTTGATCTTGGCCTTGCCGACGGTAAAGCCGATCTGCTCCAGCCCATCGATCACCGTGGGCAGCACGCCGATGATCTGCAGGGCCACGACGATCCATGCCGCGGTGGCGAAGAAGCGCTCGAAACTGGCCAGCCAGCCGGCCCTGGGAAAGCTGCGCTTGAGGGCATGGACGGTGAGCCGGATGGCTGCCATCGCGCCAAGCAGCGGCACCGCCAGCTTGAAGAGATTCACGTGGTGCCAGTGGCCGAGGATGATGCGTGCCACCACCACCAGCGCCAGGGCGGTGAGGGGGAAGATCACCCGGCGCAGGCCTTCCTCGCCGGCGCCCGCCAGGCTGGGGTTGGCTTCGCGCCGGCGGCGCAGGATGCCCTTGATCTGGCGGGTGATGAGCCCGGCCAGCACCAGGCACAGGGCCAGCGCGCCCACCTGCCAGACGATGGCGGGCTGCTGCACGTCCTTCCACAAGTCGATCAGCAGTTCAGCGATCTGATTCTCTTCCATCCTGTTTCCCTCTTTTTGCCGGCAGATCGTCCAGGCTGTCCAGGCGTAGGGCTTCGGCCCGGTGGCGCTGCCAGTTGCGGGCGTAGGCCTGGGCCAGCGCGGGGTTGTCGCGCAGGATCAGCATGTTTTCGGCGTTGGCCACCCGCGCGGAGCGGGTGAAGTTGTATGAGCCGGTGGCCACCGCCCCGTGGCGCGAGGCCGGGTCGATGATCATCAGCTTGTTGTGGGCGATGTTGTAACGTGTTTCGACCGCCACGGGAATACCCGCGTTGAGTAACTCGGGCATCACACTGAGCGAGTTCGGCCGGTTGGATTCGGCATCCAGCAGCACCTCGACGCGCACACCGCGGCGATGGGCGGCGATCAGCCCGCGGGCCAGCGGCTTGCTGGTGAAGAGATAGGCCTGCACGAGGATTTGTTCCCGCGCGCCGTCGATCGCCTCAAGCAGGGCCTGCTCGGGGTCGTTCCACGGGGAGAAGGCCAGCTCGACACGCCCCTGGGCGGGGAGGTTGAGGGTGGGTTCGCGCTCGGGGGCCGCCACGGCCTGGGCGGCCAGCCCGAGGGCCAGCCAGCCCAGCAGGCGGAGGCGCATCAGGCCTGGCGCTCCAGCACCGCGGCAAAGAAGCCGTCGGTATCGTGGGCGGCCGGGGTGAGGCGGAGCTGTTCGCCGCAGGCAATCTCGATGCCCTGCTTGCCCAGCACCTCTTCGGCGCTCTTTGCGACGAAGCCCGGGTTGGCTTCAAGGAAGGCGGCGACGATGGCTTCGTTCTCTTCGGGCAGGATGCTGCAGGTGGCGTACACCAGCCGGCCGCCCGGCTTTACCAGGCGGGCGGCGCTGGCCAGGATCGCGGCCTGCTTGACGGTGAGCTCGGCCAGCGCCTCGGGGCTCTGGCGCCATTTGAGATCCGGGTTGCGGCGCAGGGTGCCGAGGCCGCTGCACGGGGCATCCACCAGCACCCGGTCGATCTTGCCGGCGAGGCGCTTGACCCGCGGATCGTTCTCGCTGGCGATCACCACCGGGTGGATGTTGGACAGGCCGGAGCGGGCCATGCGCGGCTTGAGCTTCGAGAGCCGCTTGTCGGACACGTCAAACGCGTACAGACGGCCGGAGTTGCGCATCATCGCGCCCAGCAGCAAGGTTTTGCCGCCGGCTCCGGCGCAGAAGTCCACGACCATCTCGCCGCGCTTGGGCTGGAGCAGGAAGCCCAGCAGCTGGCTGCCTTCGTCCTGCACCTCGAAGCTGCCGTCGAGGAACTGGGGGTGCTTCTGCAGCGCCGGCTTGCCTTCGAGGCGCACGGCCAGCGGCGAGTAGCGGCCCGGGGCGCAGGCGATGCCGTCGGCGCGGAGCTTCTCGACCAGCGCGTCGCGGTCGAGCTTGAGGCTGTTGGCGCGCAGGTCGAGGGGCGCCGGGCGGTTGAGGCTCTGGGCCAGGGCCAGCACTTCGGCCTCGCTGCGGCTCGCCAGCAGGCGCTCGGCCAGCCAGTCGGGCAGGTCGGCGCTCTCGGCGAAGCTCAGCTCGCCGATCTCGCGGCCCTTCACCTGGGTGAAGAAGTCGGTGTCGCGGCCGTGCAGGCCGTCGCCCAGCTGGTGGAGCGTGAGGCCCTCGACGCGGGCGAGCCAGGCGAGCACCAGCTTGCGGGTCGAGACGTCCTCGCCGCACAGGCGCTCGAGGGTGCGCAGGCGGCGCAGCACGCCGTAGACCGCCTCGGCGACGAAGGCCCGGTCGCGGGCGCCGAGTTCGCGCAGGTCGCGGAAATAACGGGACAGCACCGAGTCGGCGGGGTAGTCAAAGCGCAGGACGGAACGGAGGGCCTGGCTGGCGGACTGGATCTGGGCGGCGGTAATGGTCATGGAAATCCGATACTGATTGCTGTGTTCTGTAGGCCGGGCTTGCACCCGGCGGGGGCGGCGCGAAGGCGGCCCGGGGGCGGAGTCTAAACCGAAGTCACTCCTTGGCGGCAGCCCGGGCGCCGAGATCGACGCCGGTGGCCACCTGATCGAGCACGTCGCCGTTCTTGTCGGTGATCTTGAGGCGCACCGGCAGGTTGGCGTAATCGCGGGCGAGCCAGATGTCGATCTTGAGCTCGCCCCGGTGCCCCGTGCTGCCGAGATGGTAGGCCGAAACCTTGCCGGCGGGGATGTCCAGCTCCTCGATGCCGAGGTTCTCGATCACCGAGCGCACGGCGCTCTTGCCGGTGACCACCAGCAGCTCGGCGCGCAGCGGGCCGTCGGGCTGGAAGGACAGGTGGTGCATCAGCGAGAGCACGTCCTGGTCGCCCTCGGCGATGGAGAACTCCCGCTGACGGTCGCCGGCCACCAGCACGACCTTGGCGGACGACCAGTCGAAATCGGCGCGTTCCTTCATCTGGCCGTCGCGCTCGACGGTGAATTTTTCGGGCAGCAGGCCCTTCGGCCCGATCCGCCCTTCGCTGCGCTGGACCATCCGGAACGGCTTGACCAGCCCGACGAGGCCGGAGGTTTCGATCACCGTCTCCATCGAGTAGTGCTCGTCGTCGTGGGTCCAGGCGTGGGTGGTGCGGCCGATGATGAAGTTGCGCTCGCCGCGGATCACGTTGTACTGCACCTTGCCCGACGAGGCCCACAGCTCGGCGATGCTGGGGCCGGCGGGTTTGCCGGTCTTGCCCTGGCCGCCCTTGCCGGTTTCGGTTTCCGGGGCGGGGTCGGGCGGGGTGATGTCGGCGGGTTTGGCATCGGTGCCGGCGACGGCGTCCTCGGTGTTTTCGGTGCCGCTGCCCGAGGTGGGATCGGGGGCGATGCTGGCCACCGGGCCGGTCGCCGGGGCGGGCTCGGCCGGGCGGGTCGGCTTGCGGGGTTTGGGCTTGGGACGCGGGGCTGGCGCATCGCCTAGGACGACGCGTTTCTCGTCGTCCACCGGGCGGATGCTGGGTTTGGGCAGGGGCGCGAGGCGGGCGTCGAGGGGCGGCAGCACGTTGGCTTCCTCGCTGGGCAGGCGCCAGCCGGGGATCAGCAGCACGGCCAGGTGCACCACCGCCGACACGCCGACGGCGATCCACAGGCTGCGGTTTCGCGTGTCGCCCACGATGCGCCGGTCAGCCCTCGACGGGCGGCACCGTCCAGCCGGCGGGGCCGGCGGGTTCGTTAGCTACCCGCACCTTGCCGTCGGCGGTGAGGCTGAGCCGATCCTCGACGAACCAGCGCACGGCCTGGGGGTAGATGCGGTGCTCCTGCACCAGCACCCGGGCGGCGAGCGCGGCTTCGTCGTCGCCATCCAGCACGGGCACCACGGCCTGGATCACGATGGGGCCGCAGTCGAGGGTCGGGGTGACGAAATGCACCGTGGTGCCGGCCACCCGCACGCCAGCCTCCAGCGCGCGCTGGTGGGTGTGGAGGCCCGGGAAGGACGGCAGCAGGCTGGGGTGGATGTTGAGCAGGCGGCCGTTGTAGCGACCCACGAAGCCGTCGGTGAGCACGCGCATGAAGCCGGCCAGCACCACCAGATCGGGCTGGTGGGCGTCGATGGTCTCGGCCAGCGCGGCGTCGAAGGCCTCGCGGCTGGGGTAGGCCTTGTGGTCCACCACCTGGGCGGTGATCCCGTGGCTGGCGGCAAAGGCCAGGCCGGCGGCGTCGGGGCGGTTGGAGATCACCGCGGCGATCTTCGCACTGGGGATCTGCGCGCGGACGATGGCTTCCATGTTGCTGCCGCGGCCGGAGATCAGGATGACGATGTTTTTCATGGGTGAAGCCTCAGCCCGCCGCGGGGGCGCGACGGCCCTTGAGCCAGCCGATGAACACCGGCAGCAGCGAGATGGCGATGATGCCGAGGATCACCACCGACAGGTTCTTCTTCACCACCGGCATGTTGCCGAAGCCATAGCCCAGCCAGCACAGGGAGAAGATCCAGATGAAACCGCCGAGGAAATCCAGCGTGACGAAGCGGGCGTAGGTCATGCGCGCCACGCCGGCCACGAAGGGGGCGAAGGTGCGCAGCAGGGGCAGGAAGCGGGCGATGATGATGGTCTTGCCGCCGTGGGATTCGAAGTAGGAGTGGGTCTTGTCGAAGGCGGCGCGGTTGAAGAAGCGGGAGTTTTCCCAGCGAAACACCTTTGGCCCGATGGTGTGGCCGATCCAGTAGTTGGTGTTGTCGCCCAGCACCGCCGCGGTCAGCAGCACGCCGCACAGCACCCAGATGTCCATGCCGCCGGTGGCGGCCAGCGCGCCGGCCACGAACAGCAGCGAATCCCCCGGCAGGAAGGGGAAGATCACCAGCCCGGTCTCGCAGAAGATGATGAGGAACAGGATCACGTAGATCCAGGTGCCGTATTGGGCGGTGAGCGCCGCCAGATGCACGTCGAGGTGCAGGATGATGTCGATGAAAGTGGTGAGGAGTTCCATTTGCCGCGCTGCAAAAATTTTGAAGGTCGCCCATGATACCGGAGCCTTCGCCGGGGTGCCGCCCGCTCGGACAGCCGGCTGCGGCAGATGCCACTGCCGAGCTCGGATGAATGACGAAAACCTATTCCGGGCAGCGCCGGCCATGCCGGCGGCTGCCCGGAGCGGGCATCAGCCCAGGGCCTTGCCGACGATCTCGGCCACGTCCGGCGACAGGCCTTCGGTGGCGGCGACCTGCTCCAGCGCCACGCGGATGCGGGCCTGGATCTCCGGCGTGAACTTGCGCCAGCCTTCCAGCGCGCGGGCCATGCGCGACGCCACCTGCGGGTTGTTGCGATCCAGCGCCACCACCTGCTCGGCCCAGAAGGCGTAGCCGGCGCCGTCGGGACGGTGGAACTCGGCCGCGTTGCTCTTGAAGTAGCCGCCCAGCAGCGAATACACCTTGTTGGGGTTGGAGAGGCTGAAGGCCGGGTTGCCCATCAGCGCGCGCACCTCGTCCAGGGTGGCGGGCGCCGTGTCGGACCAGCGCCAGGCGGTGGCCTGGAGCATGAACCACTTGTCGAGCACCAGCGCGTCGTCGCGATAGCGGTCGTGGAAGGCGGCGAGGGCGTCGGTGCGCTGGGGGGCGTCGCTCTGCACCAGCGCGGCGAGGGCGCCGTAGCGCTCGGTCATGTTGCCGGCGTGCTCGAACTGCTTGGCGGCCAGGTCGATGGCGGTCGGGCCGCCCCAGGCAGCGAGATAGCGCAGGCACAGGTTGCGCAGGCTGCGCTTGCCGGCGTCGGCCGGGTGGTAGCGGTATTCGCCGTCCACTTCGAGATCCAGATAGCGGCCGAGGAAATCGGCCTGCATGGCCTGGCCGACTTCGCGCATCAGGTGGATCAGCGCGGCGCGGAGCGGCGCCGGGTCGGCCGGCTGCATGCGCTCCAGCAGATAGGCTTCGGACGGCAGGGCCAGGGTTTCGGCGACGAAGGCCGGGTCGAGGCTTTCATTGACCAGCAGCGCCCGGAAGGCGTGGCCGAAGGCCTGGGGCACTTCCAGCTTGCGGCCGGCGGCGGCGTCGGCGGCGAGGCCGAGCACGACGCGCTCCATGAAGCGCTGGGCGGCGTCCCAGCGGTTGAAGGGATCGGAATCGTGGGCCATGCGGAAGGCGAGGCGCGCGTCGTCTTCGTCGATCTCGAGGATCACCGGCGCGGAGTAGCCCCGCAGCACCGACGGCACGGGCTCGGCGGTGAGCCCGGTGAAGCGCCAGCTACGGCTGGCTTCCTTCAGGTTGAGCACGCGGGTGGTGTCGCCCGCATTGGCTTCGCCTTCGAGGCGCAGGGGCAGGTCGGCGCCGTCCGGCCCGATCAGGCCCACGGCCACCGGGATGTGCAGCGGCAGCTTTTCGGGCTGACCGGGGGTGGGCGGCGTGGACTGGCTGAGGGTGAGGGTGTAGGTGCCGCTGGCGGCATCCCAGGCGCCTTCGGCCTTGAGGCGCGGCGTGCCGGCCTGGCTGTACCAGCGCATGAAGAGGTCGAGATCGGCGCCGTTGGCTTCGGCCATGCAGCCCACGAAGTCGTCGCAGGTGACGGCCTGGCCGTCGTGGTACGAGAAGTACAGGTCCATCCCGTTGCGGAAGCCTTCGCGGCCCAGCAGGGTGAGGATCATCCGGATCACCTCGGCGCCCTTCTGGTACACCGTGGCGGTGTAGAAGTTGTTGATCTCCTGGTAGCTGTCCGGGCGGATCGGGTGGGCCATGGGGCCGGCATCTTCGGGGAACTGCCCGCTGCGCAGGCCGCGCACGTTGGCGATGCGGGTGACGGCCCGGGCGGATGCGGCGGCAGCCGGCGAATCGGAGGCCCGCGCCATCATGTCGGCGGTGAATTGCTGGTCGCGGAAGACGGTGAGGCCTTCCTTCAGGGTGAGCTGGAACCAGTCGCGGCAGGTGACGCGGTTGCCTGTCCAGTTGTGGAAGTATTCGTGAGCGACGACGCTCTCGACGTTTTCAAAATCCAGGTCGGTGCCGGTATCCGGGTTGGCCAGCACGTACTTGGTGTTGAAGATGTTGAGGCCCTTGTTCTCCATGGCGCCCATGTTGAAATCCGACACGGCGACGATCATGAAGCGGTCGAGATCGAGCTCCAGCCCGAAGACTTCCTCGTCCCAGCGCATGGAGTGGATCAGGGAATCCATCGCGTGGGCGACGCGGTCGAGATCGCGCGCCTCGACCCACACCTGCAGCAGCACGTCGCGGCCGCTCATGGTGGTGACGGTGCGCTCCAGCGCCGACAGCTCGGCGGCCACCAGCGCGAACAGGTAGGACGGCTTGAGGAAGGGGTCTTCCCAGCGGGCGAAGTGGCGGCCGTTGGGTAAGGTGCCGGTTTCGAGCAGGTTGCCGTTGGAGAGCAGCACCGGGCAGGTGGCGGCGTCGGCCTCCAGGCGCACGGTGTAGCGGGCCATCACGTCGGGACGGTCCGGGAAATAGGTGATGCGGCGGAAGCCCTCGGCCTCGCACTGGGTGTAGAAGCCGCCGCGGGACTGGTACAGCCCGGACAGCGTGAGGTTGGCCGACGGATTGATGCGGGTGACGATGGTGAGCACCACCTCGTCGGCGTCCACATCCACCTCGAGCCCGGATTCCGTCTTGCGCACCTGGCCTTCGGCCGGCGCGGCGCCGTCGATGGCGATGGACACCAGCTCCAGCGCCTCGCCAAACAGCACCACCGGGCCGGCCGCGGCGTCCGGGTTGCGCACGCACTTGAGGCGGCTGGTGACGACGGTGGCCTGGGGATCGAGGTTGAAATCGAGATCAACCGTCTCGACGCCATAGGCCAGGGGCTGGTAAGCCTCGCGGAGGATGAGGGTGCCGGAGGTGGGCATGGGAATCCTTGTGTATCAGCTTTTGCGAAAGCGTGATTCTAGCCCATGCGCCGGGCCGTGCCCGTCCGCCGCTGGGCGGTGGGTGTGGGGCGGGTGATGCGGAAAAGCAGAAGAGGGCGGGCGCGGACGCGCCCGGTGGGGATGGCGGGGGCGACCGGGGCCGCCCCTTGCAGCGCAGGTTCAGGCCGTCAGTTCGAGCAGCTTGCCGAAGGCCACCGCGAACTGGCTGAGGCCGTCGGCCTGCAGGCGTTCGCCGAGCTGGTTCATGTCGAGGCCCAAGGCGGCCAGCGCGGCGATGTGGGCGGCAGCGGCCTCCACGTCGGCGGTGACGCTGCCCGGGGTGACCTTGCCGTGGTCGGCGAAGGCGGCGAGGGTGGCGTCGGGCAGGGTATTCACCGTTTCGGGCCCGATCAGCGGCTCGACGTACATCAGGTCGGAGTAGGCCGGGTTCTTGGTGCCGGTGCTTGCCCACAGCATGCTCTGGGGCCGGGCGCCCTTGGCGGCGAGGGCCGCAAAGCCGGCGCCGTGGAAGCGCGCGAGGTAGTGCTGGTAGGCCTGACGGGCCAGAGCCACGCCGGCCTTGCCGCGCAGGGCGAGGGCTTCGGGGGTGCCGATGTCGTCGAGCTGCTTGTCGATCAGGCTGTCCCAGCGGGACAGGAACACGCTGGCCACCGAGCGCACACGGCTCAGGTCGCCACCGGCGACGGCGAGCTTGTCGAGGCCGCGCTGGTAGGCGCCGGCAACGGCGTCCACGTGGGCCAGCGAGAACATCAGCGTGACGTTGATGCTGACGCCTTCGCCGGTGAGGGTCTCGATGGCGCGCACGCCAGCGGCGGTGGCGGGGATCTTCACCAGCAGGTTGTCGCGGGCCACGGCGGCGCGCAGGCGGCGGGCGGCGGCCACGGTGCCGGCTTCGTCGTCGGCCAGCGCCGGGGAGACTTCCAGGCTCACGTAGCCGGCGTCGCCGCGGCTCTCGTCAAACACCGGGCGGATCACGTCGCAGGCGCGCTGCACGTCTTCGATCACCAGGCGCTCGTAGCGCTGCTCGGCGCTGAGGTTCTCGCCGTTCATGGCGTCGAGCGCGGGGCGGTAGTCCGGGCCCTCGGCGATGGCCTTGTGGAAGATCGCCGGGTTGGTGGTGACGCCTGCCACGCCGGATTCGATGTGGCGGGCAAGCTCGCCGGACTGGATGAGGGAACGGGACAGGTTGTCGAGCCAGACTTGCTGGCCGGCGGCGCGGGCGGCTTGGATCGGATTCATGGTGTGGTGGGCTGTTGTAATCGGACTGACTGAATTATCCATTCTGGCGGAAGCGGATGACAGACCCATGTGACGGATTTCACCGGGGTGGCCAGTGGATGTCGAACTGCCCCGGCTGGCCGGTGGGGCGGGCGGCCCCCCCCGCGATAGCCGGCAGGCGGGAGAGGAATTCCGGATCGCCGCTGATGCGGCCGTCGAAGCGCGGCAGCTTGCCATAGGGGGCTTCGCCCTGGCCGCTGGCCTGGATGGCGCCGGCCAGGGTGGCGAGCTGGAAGCGCAGGTCGCCGGCGCGGGCGGTGACGCGCAGCTCGTAGTCGCCAAACTGGCGGCCGGGGAACAGCGCGCTGCGGGCGCCGCGCCACAGCAGGCGGGCTTCGCCGCTGCAGCGGCCGTCCGGCGGGCACTGCCAGGCGGGCGCCTCGATGGTCAGGTCGCCCTGCCAGCCGGCCCGGGCGGCCGGGTGGGGGATGGACGACAGGGCGGTGTCGGCGGGGGCGTGGAGTGCCAGCTGGCTGATCTTGACGCCGGTGGCCGAGGCTTCGACCGCGCCCACCGGGCTGCCGCTGCTGGAGAAGGTCCAGCCCACCGCGAGGCGGCCGAGGGCGGCGGTGTCGAAATCCCACGCCAGCGGCAGCCACGGGGTGAGGCTGCGCCCGCTGGCGTCGCGGCTGGCCAGCACGCCGCGGCCGTGCCAGAGGCTGCCTTCGGCCTGCTGCAGGCGCAGCCCGCCGTCGGTGGCGTGGGCGACGAGGCCATCCACCAGCCGTGCCGGGGCCTTGGCGACGAGGAGCGCAAGGGCAACGGCGAGGAAGAACAGCAGCTTGCGGCGCATGGCTCGGCTGGAATCAGTTGCTGCCGGCCACCAGCACCAGATCGACGCTGGCGGTGGGGCCTTGCTGCTGGAGTTCCATCCGCGCCACGCGCAGGCCCTGGTCGTGCTGGAGGGCGGCGAGCCAGGCGACGAGCTCGTCGAAGCCGGCCTGGCCCTTGACCTGCAGTCCGTCGCCCACGGTCTGGATGGCGAGGCCGAGGCCGCGGGTCTTGGCGGAGGCCTGCACCATCTCGAGCAGGGCCGGGCCGGCGGGGCGCTGGGGCACGGGCTGGGCGCGAAGGCGGGCGATCTCGGTGGCGGATTCCTGCACCTGCTCCAGCTGGGCTTCGGCGCGGGGAAGGCTGCGACCCAGGCGGGTGCGCTCGCTGCGGCTCCAGTCGAGCAGATTGACGACCAGCGCGACGCCGATGACGGTGGCGGCGGCGATCAGCAGGGTGCGCTCGCGCGGGTTGCGGGCCTGCCAGGCGTTGGCGAGGCGGGTGATCGGGCCGCTGGCGGCCTGGGCGAGGGGCGTGGGGGCGCTCATTGCAGGTTCTCCCGGCGCAGCAGCAGGTGGGGCGTGGCGCCGTCGGCGCGCAGGTTGGCGAGGAGGCCGCGGCTGGCTAGCAGGCCAACAACCGCTTCGGCCCGGGCGGCGGCGGGGCCGGTGAGGGTCAGGTCGAGGCGGCCCTCTTCAAAGCGCACCGCGGCGATGCCGCCGGCGGCGTCGGTGCCGAGGGCTTCGGCGGCCTGGGCCAGCAGGGCCAGGGCGTCGTCGTCGCGGAGCAGGCCGTGGCGAGCGCGCTCCAGGTTGAGCTGTTGGCGCATCTGGGCGGCCGGGGCGACCACCGGGCTGTTGGGAAAGGTGCTGCGATAAACGCGCTCAATCCGGTCGCCCAGCTGACCCATCTGATGACGCAGCCACAGCACTTCGCCGATGTTGACCGTCAGCCACAGGGCCAGGGCGCCGCAGCCCAGCACGACGGCCGGCTTGAGCTTGCCGAACCAGCCGGTGTTGGCGTCGCGGAAGGCGAACTCGCCCTGCAGCAGGTTGGCGGCCTTGCGATCCACGCCCTGCCACCAGCGGTAGGCCGCGCCGGTGGCGATGGCGAGGCCGGTCTCGGCCTGCAGCGCGGCGAGATCCGGCACCTGAGTGGCCGGCGCGAGGTGCAGTTCGACCTGTGCCGGCGCGGTGTTGGCGGCCCGGGCGGTGGCGGCCTGCTGGGCGAGCAGCGGGGCGAGGATGTCGGCGTCGAGGGCCACGCCGCCGCTGGTGCCGGTGCGCAGGATGGCGCCGGTGGGCGACAGGCTGAGATGCCAGCCTTCGCCGGCCGGGGCGGTCTGCACTTCGGCCCAGGCCCGGCGGGCGGGGCGGCCGATGGCGGCAAGCTGGGCGACGAGCTGGCGCAGGCGTTCGCGGGCGACCACCAGCACGCCGGCCAGATCACGCTCGCCGTCGTCGGCGGGGCGGCGGTGGCTGAGGGTGAGGTGCTGGGTGTCCGGGTCTTTCAGCAGGCGGTCTTCCAGCGCGTAGGCCAGGAGGCGCGGCAGGTCGCGCTTGGCGCCGCGGGGGAGCGGCACCTCGAGCCACAGGCACTGGGGGCCGGTGAGGACGAGTTCGCACTCGGCGGCGGCCGGCCAGTGGCGGGGTTCGGAGTGGCCATCGGAGAGCGGCTTGCCGTCCGGGCCGAGGAGCACCCACGGGCAATCCGGGCGGGCGGGCCATTGTTCGTCGATGGCGAGGAGGAGGCGGGTACTCATGGGCGTATCACAGCAGTTTTTGCCAGACGATGGTGGACCAGTTCTGGCTGCGTTCGAGCAGCACTTCCATGCGCACCATGGCCACGCCGTAGCGGGCGCGGCCGGTGGCGAGGAAGTGGCGGCTGGTGACGGAAAGTCGGGTGAGATCGGGCTGGAGATCCGGCGAGGGCAGGCGGGCCTTGAAGTCGTTCACATCCTTGAACCACGCGCGGCTGCGCTGGACGACGAGCAGCCGGGCGGCGTCGAGGGACAGATCGGGCACCACGGCGGCGAGCACCTCGGCCGGCGCGGTGTTCACGTTGACGGTGGAGCCCGGCGGCACGGCGACCACGAAGGGGGTGAGGCGGGCCACCAGCTGCGGGGTGAAGCCGCGCACCTGGAGCAGCTCGGACACCGCCACCAGCGGGCCGTTGGCGGCGCGGCGGGCGGGCGTCTGGGCGCCGTACCAGCCGGATTCGGCGCCGCCGGGCAGGCGCGGGGTGTCGTCGGCGTCGAGCCAGTCGAGCAGCGCGGCGGTGAGGTTGAGGGCGTCGGCGTCGGCCACGCCGACCAGCGACAGCAGGCGCTGGAAGCGCTCCACCTCGATGATGTCGGCGCCGTCGCTGGCGAGGTTGTTGAGGTTGAAGCGGCCGGAGAGCTCCTGCAGCTCGCCGCTGACCTCGCCTTCTTCCACCGGCGTGGGCGGCACCTTGACGGCCCAGGCTTCGCCCAGGTGATCCACCTGACTGGTGCGGGCGTCTTCGGAGAGCACGTTGCGCGCCCAGTCCACTGCGCCGCGGGCAAGCTGGCGGGCCTGGGCCTGGTCGTGGCGGCCGGCGACCTGATCCATCGCCACGCCCAGATCGCCCACCGAGGCGGCGGCGAGGCCGGCCACCAGCGCCACCGTGAGGAGGGCGAGGATCACTGCGGCACCCTTCTGGGGGCCGGCGTGGGGGTGGGAGGGGAGGCGGTTTGGCAGCATCAGCGCAGGGCGATCACGCGGGTGAGGACGCCGGTGCCTTCCAGGTCGAGTTCGAGGATTACCGCGTCGGGCAGGGTGACGCGGGTGTCGCCCGGCGGCCAGGCGTCGAGGCGGTTGTTGTTCAGCAGGAAGCGCCAGCGCACGCCGCGCACTTGGTCGAGCAGGGGTTCGACGTCGGGGGCACCGAGGGCGTCGCGGCCGCTCCAGCGCAGCCATTCGAGGCGGCCATCCACCAGCCGGTAGCCGACCCGGCGCACGCCGCGGGTGTCGTCGAGGCGCAGGAACTGGAACTCGGGCCCGCCGCTGGCTGCGCGGGTGAGGAGCATGGGCGCGGCGGTGGTGCTCCGCACGGTCGGAATCGGGTTGCCGCCGGGTGTCGCGCCGTCGCGGCCGGGCAGCCCCGGGTTGCGGCCGGTGGTGGAGACGGCCTGCAGCAGATCGGCGTCGATGCGCTGGATGCTGCGGTTGATGGCGCGCCAGCGTTCGAAGCTGGCTTCGAGGCGGGTGTGGCTGTTGGCGACTTCGGACAGGGCGCGGTAGGACAGCACGCCCAGCACCGCGAAGACCGACAGGGCGACCATCAGCTCGATGAGGGTGAGGCCGCGCTGGGCGGAACGCCGGCTCATTGCAGCGGCCTCGCCACGTAGCCGGACAGGCGGGAGATGGCGTGGTCGCCGGAATCCGGGCCGAAGACCGACAGATCGACCCGGCGGAACAGCGGGTTGGCGGTGTTCTTGACGTCTTCGCGCCAGCGGTAGGTGCGCCCGGCCTGCTCGGCGGTGCCTTCGTTGATGCCCGGGTTGGGCCACGCGCGGGTGGCGCGCAGCTCGGCGAGGCGGTTTTCGGCCACCCAGTCGCCGATCAGGCGTTCGCGCAGCTCGCCCGACGACTGGGCGGTGACGCCCATCGCCCGGAAGGCGGCGGTGAGCGCGATGGCGAGGATGGCCAGGGCGACGAGGGTTTCGAGCAGCGTGAAGCCGCGGGCGGGGCGTGTCATGAGCGGTTGGCGCCGGGCATGGCGAGCTGCACCGTGCCGTTGGCCTTGCCGGTGAGGCGGGCTTCGCCGCCGGGGGTGGCGACGCGCAGTTCGTATTCGGGCGCCTGGGTGCCGAACTGCAGGCGCGGCGTGGCGGCGTCGGGCTGGCCGTCGATGCGCAGGCCCAGCCAGGCCACGCCGGCGGGCAGTGGTCGGTCGGTGAACACCGGCGGGTCGATCAGCGGACGCCAGTTGTCGTCCGGGTCGAGGGCGGAGAAGCGATAGCCGTCCGGCAGGAATTCGATGGCGACGGGCCGGCCGCGCACGGCGGCCCGGTCGGCAGTGGCTTCGAGCACCAGGCGCAGGCGTTTGAGAGCCTGATCGGTATCGCGCCCGCGCAGGCTGTCGAGGCCGACGCTGATGCCGGTTGCCATCAGGCCCATGATGACCAGCACCACCATGACTTCGATGAGGGTGAAGCCGGCGTGGCGGCGGGGCGCGGCGGTGCGTCCGGGCGCGGGGCCGCGGGACGGGTGGGTGATGCTGCGCCAGAGGCCCGTCGCCATCGGGATGGGGTCAGAGGTTCCAGGAGCCGACGTCGGCGTCGAAGCCTTCGCCGCCGGAGATGCCGTCGGCGCCGAAGCTCATCACGTCCACCTCGCCCTTGAGGCCGGGGATGACGTACTGGTAGGGCTTGCCCCAGGGGTCCATCGGCAGCTTGTCGAGGTAGGACTTCCAGTTGTCGGGCACCGGCGCGGCGGCGGGCTTGGTGACCAGCGCCTGCAGGCCCTGCTCGGCGCTGGGGTAGCGGCGGTTGTCGAGCTTGTAGAGCTTGAGGGCCTGCATGATCGACGAGATGTCCTGCTTGGCGGCGACGACGCGGGCTTCGTCGGGGCGGCTCATCACCTTGGGCACCACCAGCGCGGCGAGCACGCCGAGGATGACGATGACGACCATTACTTCGATCAGGGTGAAGCCGCGGGCGCGGCGGGGGGCGTTGTGCATGGTGGTTCCTTATTTCATCAAGGTATTGATTTCGATGATGGGTTGCATCACAGCCATCACGATCACCAATACGAAGCCGCCCATCATGAGCAGCAGGATGGGTTCGAGGAGGGCGGTGAGCGTGGCGGTGCGGTTTTCGAGTTCGGCCTGCTGGAGGCGGGCAGCGCGGTCGAGGAGTTCATCGACGCGACCGGTGGCCTCGCCGTTGGCGATCATGTGGATGAGCAGCGGCGGAAACTGGCGGCTGGCGCCCAGGGCGCGGGACAGGGGCTGGCCCTCGCGGACGCGTTCGGCGGCGGTGGCGACGGCATCCGCCAGGGGCAGGCGGCTGATCACCTGGCGGCCGGCGTCCAGCGCCGAAAGGAGCGGCACGCCGCTGCCGGCGAGGATCGACAGGGTGCTGGCGAAGCGGGTTGCATCGAGCGTGCGCAGGTGGCGGCCGAGCACCGGCAGGCGCAGCAGCCAGGCATCCCAGCGGCGCTTGACGGTGGTGTCGCGCAGGGCTGCGCGGCCGGCGAAGAGCCCGCCGATGATAGCCAGGATCATCAGCCAGCCCCATTCCCGCAGCAGGCTGCTGACCACGATGAGCACCCGGGTGAGGAGCGGCAGGGCCTGCTTGCTCTGCTGGAAGACGGAGACCACCTGGGGCACCACGTAGGTCATCAGCCCGACGATGACCAGCATCGCCACGCTGGCGACGATGGCCGGGTAGAGCAGCGCTTGCAGTGTCTTGGTGCGCAGGGCGTGGCTGCGGTCGAGGTAGTCGGCGAGTTGGTTCATGACCCGGGCGAGCTCGCCGGATTTTTCGCCGGCGGCCACCGAGGCGCGATAGAGCGTGGTGAAGGCTTGCGGGTAGCGATCGAGGGCGGCGCGCAGGCTGTAGCCGGCGAGGATCTCGGAGCGCACGCCGGCCAGCAGCTGGCGGGTGGATTCGGTTTCGGCCTGCTCGATGAGGGCGGCGAGCGCCTGCTCGACGGTGAGGCCCGAGGCCAGCAGCGTGGCCCACTGGCGGGTGAGCAGGGTGAGGTCGGCTTCCTTCAGCTTGCGGCGGACGGCCTTGCCGTCGCCGGCGCCCTGGGCCACCGAGGCGACTTCCAGCGGAAACAGCCCGCGCTCGCGCAGCAGGCTGCGGGCAGCCTTGCCGGTGTCGGCTTCGAGCACGCCGGCGGATTCCCGGCCGGCGTTGTCCACGGCGCGATAGCGGAAGGCGGTCATCGCTTAATCCCGGGTGACCCGCAGGAGCTCTTCGGCCGAGGTGACGCCCTCGCCCAGCAGGCGCAGGCCGTCGTCGCGCAGGCTGCGGCTGCCCTGGTGGCGGGCGTGGGCGCGCAGGTCGGCTTCGTCGGCGGCGGTGTGGATCAGGCGCTGGAGAGCGTCGTCGGTGACCATCAGCTCGTAGATGCCGGTGCGCCCGGCGTAGCCGGTGTGGCCGCATTCGGGGCAGCCCGGGGCGTGCCACAGCTGGCTCGGGCTGCCGGGGCCGAGCAGGCTGCGGTCGGCGGCGGTGGTGGGCGTGGCGCTGCGGCAGGCCGGGCACAGGCGGCGCACGAGGCGCTGGGCCAGCACACCGCGCAGGGTGGAGGCGAGCAGGAAGGGCTCGACGCCCATGTCGACAAGGCGGGTGACGGCCGAGGCGGCGTCGTTGGTGTGCAGGGTGGCAAGCACCAAGTGGCCGGTGAGGCTGGCCTGGACGGCGATCTGGGCGGTTTCGAGATCGCGGATTTCGCCGATCATGATGACGTCCGGATCCTGCCGGAGGATTGCGCGCAGCGCCCGGGCGAAGGACAGGTCGATCTTGCTGTTGACCTGGATCTGGCCGACGCCGGGGAGGTCGTATTCGACCGGGTCTTCGACGGTGACGATGTTGCGGCTCCGGGCGTCCATGCCCTGCAGCGCGGCGTAGAGCGTGGTGCTCTTGCCGGAGCCGGTGGGGCCGGTGACGAGGAGGATGCCGTGGGGCTGGTCGAGGAGCCTGGCAAACGGCGCGACGGTGTCGGCGGCCATGCCCAGGCTGTCGAGGCCGCGCTGGCCGCTGCCCTTGTCGAGCAGGCGCAGCACAATTCGCTCGCCGTGGGTGGTGGGCAAAGTGGAGACGCGCACGTCCACCTGCCGCCCGGCCAGGCGCAGGGTGATGCGGCCATCCTGGGGCAGGCGCTTTTCGGCGATGTCGAGGCTGGCCATGATCTTGATCCGCGAGGCCATCGCCGCGTGGAGTGCGCGGTGGGGCTGGGCCACGTCGACCAGCACGCCGTCACGGCGGAAGCGGACGACCGAGTTGCGCTCGTAGGGCTCGATGTGGATGTCGCTGGCGGACTGGCGCACGGCCTGGGTGAGCAGCGCGTTGATCATGCGGATGATCGGCGCATCGTCCTGGGTTTCGAGGAGATCCTCGACGGCCGGCAGCTCGGTCATGAGCTGGGTGAGGTCGACCTCCTGGCCCACGTCGGCGACCACATCGGCGGCGTTGCCATCGGCGCCGGAGTAGGCCTCTGACAGCCGCGCCTCGAAGGTGGCGCGGGAGACGTTCTCGATGGCCAGCGGCAGGCCCAGGGTGCGCCGGACTTCGGCCAGGGCGGCAAGATCGGCGCCTTCGCGCAGCAGTAGCTGGGCGCGATCGGCCCCCTGGGCAGCGACGAGGATGCCGTGGGCCTTGGCGAAGGCGTAGGGCAGGGCCGGGCTGCTCATGGGTTGTAGCCGGCGGCGGCGGGCGCCGGGGTGCTGCCGGCGGGTGCGGGCGTGGCAGCGGCGGCCGGATCGATGCGCGGGAGGTTGTAGGGCACGGCCGGCGGCGGGCTGCCCGGCGGGGGCAGCAGCGGCGGGTTGGGTTCGCGGCGCATCAGGTTGCGCGGTTCGTCGAGATCGCGCTGCTGGCCGATGATGTAGTTGTAGCGGTCGGCCGAGATGCCCTGGATGGCGGCCGCGTCGCGCAGGATCACCGGCCGCAGGAAGACGATCAGGTTGGTCTTGCCGCGCTTGCGCGAGTCGTAGCGGAAGAACTGGCCCAGGTAGGGGATGTCGCCCAGCACGGGCACCTTCTCGACGCCGCCGGAGTAGGAATCCTCGACCAGGCCGCCGAGGGCGATCACCGCGCCGTCGTCCACCAGCACGGTGGATTCGATGGAGCGCTTGGTGGTGGAGGGGCCGGTGGTGGCGGTGGCGGTGGATTCGATGACCGCCGAGGCTTCCTGGTAGATCTGCAGACGCACGGTGCCGCCTTCGGAGATCTGCGGCTTGACCTTCAGGGTGAGGCCCACGTCCTTGCGTTCGACGGTGGTGAAGGGGTTGCTGGCGCCGGTGGAGGTGGTGGTGTAGGTGCCGGTGACGAAGGGTACGTTGCGGCCCACGACGATCTTGGCCTCTTCGTTGTCGAGGGTGACCAGGTTGGGCGTGGACAGGATGTTGGCCTTGGTGTCCGACTCGAGGAAGCGGGCCAGCATGTTGAGGTTGGCGATCTCGCGCCCGCCCACCGACACCGTGCCGCCGCCCAGCAGCAGGTTGAGGCCGTTGCCCGGCAGCGTGGTGGAGCTGCTGCTGGCGAGGCTGGCGGCCAGGTTGAGGATGTTGTTGCCGGTGGTGTTGAAGCTGGTGCCGCCGAAGGCGGTGGTGCCGCCCACCTTGCCGGCCTGCCACTGGATGCCGATCTCGGCGGCCTTCTCGGTGCTGACTTCGGTGATCAGCGCCTCGACATAGACCTGGGCGCGGCGCCGGTCGAGCTGGTCGATGACCTTGCGCAGGTTGTTGTAGATGGCATCCGGCGCGGTGATGATCAGCGCGTTGCTCATCGGGTCGGCCTGGATGAAGCCGTTGCCGGTGGCGCCGCTGGTGTTGGTGCTGCTGTTGCTGAACGACGGGGTGTTGCCGAAGCCGGTGGTGTTGTTCTGGCTGCCGGTGGTGTTGTTGCTGCCGAAGTTCGAGCCGGTGCTGGTGTTGCTGTTGGTGCCGCCGAAGGTGCTCTGGCCAGCGCCCGAGCTGCCGCTGCCGCCGGCTTCGCCGGTGACCACTGCGCGCAGGGTCTGGGCGACCTTGGTGGCTTCGGCGTTCTTCAGGTAGACCACGTGGATGTTGCCGCTGGCTCCGGGCTGGTCGAGGTTGGCCACCAGCTGGCGCACGGCGTTGAGCTTGGACGGGTTGTCGGAGCGCACCAGCAGGCTGTTGGTGCGCGGATCGCCCGTCACCGAGACGCGCTGGCTGGCGTCGCCCGCAATGCCGCCGGTTGCGCCGGCCACGCCCGCGGCGCCGGTGTCGTTCATCAGGCGGTTGATGGTCTGGGCGAGATCAAGGGCCGAGGCGTGCTGGAGCGTCATCACCCGCAGGCCGGTTTGCGGCACGTCGATGGATTCGATGATCTGGGCGATCCGGCCGATGTTCTCGGCGTAGTCGGTGACCACCAGCGAGTTGTTGCCCGGGTAGGCGGTGACGGTGTTGTTGGGCGACACCAGGGGCCTGATGATCGGCACCAGCTGGGCGGCGGATTCGTGCTTGAGGCTGAACACCTGGGTGGTCAGGCGGTCGCCGCCACCGGCGCCCTGGCCCTTGCCCACCGGCACGGCGTGGAGCTTGGCGTCGGCTTCGGGGACGATCTTGGTGACGCCCTGGCCCTCGATGGCGGTGTAGCCCTGCAGGCGCAGCGCCGACAGGAGGATCGAGTAGGTGAGCTGGCGCTGCACCGGGCGGGCGGTGACGATGTTGAGGGTGCCCTTGACCCGCGGATCAACGATGAAGTTGCGCCCCGAGATCTTTGAGATGGCCTGGATCACCCCGCCGATGTCGGCATTCACGAAGTTGAGCGAGACGGGATCGGTGTTGCTGCCGCGGGTTTCAGTCTCGGCGGCGAGGGCGGCTGCGGGCGGCAGGGCGATGCCGGCGGTAAAGGCCAGGGCGCAGCTGAAGGCGAGCGTGCGGGCAAGAGGATGGCGGGCAGATCCCGGGCTGCGGCGGGCAGGTTTCATTGGTCGTTCGGGCTCGGAAAGGGCTGGGCCTGGAGATTCGATGGGAAGCCGGCCTGGGACGGTTGCTGGCTGGCGTCGACGGCGTTGACCTCGGTGTGCATCCGCGCGGATGGCAGGGTCACGACGGGCTGGGGCTGATTGGGGAGCGGGTGGGCGGGCGGCATGGACGGATCGCCCGGGGTGCCGGGGGCGGCCGTGGGCGCGCCGCGTTCGGCGAGGGCGACCCGCTGGCGGGCGCCGCCCACCGTGAGCTCGACGCCGTCGCCGGCGACCCGGGCGAGGGTGACGCCGGGGCGGATTTCCTGGCCTTCGACAAAACCCAGCTGGGGGCCGCCGTCGATGGCGATCACGGCCCAGCCAGGGCGGCCGGCGGCGCCGGTGACGACGGCCTGGACGGTGTAGCGGCCCGGCGCGGCGACCACGGCGGCCGGGGCGCCCGGCGCTGCGCCCTTGCCAAGCAGGTGCCGGCTGGCGATGGCCTGGGCGGCACGCAGTGGATCGGCTTCGGTGGCGACGGGAAGCGCCGGCGGGCGCGGTGCGGTGAAGCGCCAGAAGAGGTCGACCGCCACCCACGCCGTAACGGCAAGGGCAACGCCCCACGCCAGCAGGGGGCCAAGACGCGCAGCGCGCGCCAGGGACAGGCGTGACAGGTCGGAACGGTCGGGGAGCTTCATCGGTGAGCCGGGCAAAAGACCGTCAATCTTAGCCGGCCTCGGTTACAGGTGAAAGCACCGTGATGTCGCAAGGTGTTGACGCGACGAACGGCGGGAGCGTCGGGGTGGCTTGATGTGGCGAGGGGACGCTGAGCGGGTGGCTTGATCGTGTCGCCGTAGCCGGGGGTTCCCCGGCAGAGGGGCGTTCAGGAACGCGGCGTGTCAAGCCGGGTGGGCGGCAGGTAAGGGTGGATAAAGCCCGGGTGGCAGGGCGGTGGTCCACCCGAGGGCGTCGAGCACCGTGGCGAATTCGCCGTCTGGCGGGGCGACCACATCGAGCGGCTCACCGCTGAGCGGATGGACGAACTGCATCCGCGCGCAGGCGAGGAGCATCCGGTGGCAGCCGAAGTGCTGCTGGAAGAAGCGGTTGTGGCGGCCCTTGCCGAAGGTGGCGTCGCCGATGATGGGGTGGGAGAGGTGCTTGAGGTGGCGCCGGATCTGGTGCTTGCGGCCGGTGTGGGGCGTGAGCTCGACCAGCGCGTAGCGGCTGGTGGGGTAGCGGTCCACGGCGAAGGGCAGCTCGCAGGTGGCGAGGGTACGGAAATCGGTGACGGCGGGCTGGGCGGCTTCGGAGGACTCGTCGCCCACCCACTCGGCGTCGTCCCGGCGACGGGTGAGGGCGTGGTCGATGCGACCGGCTTCGGGCGGATGGCCGCGCACGACGGCGAGGTAGGTCTTGGCGACCTCCTGGCGTTCGAACTGGCCGCCGAGCCGGCGGGCGGTGTCCCGGTCGAGGGCGAACACCAGCACGCCCGAGGTGCCCCGGTCAAGACGGTGGGCTGGATGCACGTGGCGGCCGAGCTGGTCGCGCAGCAATTGCACGGCAAAGCGGGTTTCGTGGCGGTCGAGCTCGCTGCGATGGACAAGCAGCCCGGCCGGCTTGTGGATGACGACCACGTGGTCGTCCTGGAACAGGATCGGAAGCATGGGGCGATGGTAAACCGGCAGGGCGCGCTGCGGGGTGGAAGCGCCTCGCCTTGCAGGAAGACGAACCAAAAAGTGCCGTCTCGGGTCATACTTGCCCTATGCCAAACACTTTTACCCTCGACGCGGCGCTTGCCGAGGCCTTCACCCGCGATACTCTGCTGGCGTCAATCCACTCCGTCCTCCCCGAGCAGCGCCAGGGGCAGCGTGATCTTCCCAGGCTTGCTGCGCGCCTTGCCGCGCTGGTGGCTGCCGCCGACCTGCCCGACCGGCTCGACGCCTGGCGGGAACTGACCGCCTGGCTGGCCGGCGGTGCCCTGTGGAGCGATGTGTATATCGACTCGGCCGACGTGCACGGCTCGGCCACCCAGCGTTTCGCGGTGCTGATGGACGTGCTCGCCGCCCACCCCGACCTGGCCGCCGCGGTGCGCCGGGCGATCCGCTGCATCCTCGACGAGACCGATGGGGCCAACCTGTTCGGCGAGGTGGGGATTCCCAGCGACCGGGGCTTTCTGTCGGAGTTCGGCGACCGCTTCACTGCCAAGCTCATTCCTTCGCCCCGGGACGACCACGACCTTTCGCACCTGATGAGCCGCAGTTTCCGGCGCAACAAGGATCTGACCCTCATTCGTGGTCTGCAGCCGTCCACCTTCCAGCGGGCCGTGGATCTGCTGTTCCCGGCTGATGATCCAGGGATGAGCACGGCGCTGAAGGGCGCGATGGCCGATGGTTTCCGGCTGCTTCTGGCCCGGGTCCAGGGGCAGGGCCTGTCCCTCAAGCTGCGGGCCCGGGGCGAGCATCGGCCGGTGGCCCGCTCGCCCTTCCGGCGGCTCGCCGACAGCGGCGAGAACCTGCTCTGCGCCTGGGAGCAGGGCCGCGTGTCGATGCAGCTCGTCGAGGCCTGGCAGCTCGATCTGGCCGCCTGCCGGGACGAGATGCACCTGATCTCCACGCGCCTCGAATCCGAGGGCATCAGCGTGGATATCGTGTATGGGCTCGACGTGCTCGACCGCTGCCTCACGCGGATGGAGACCATCGTCGGGGTGATGGCCGCCGACCCCGGCTCGGCGGGGCCTGTCCTGTTGCTGCTCCAGCAACTGGCCTACGCCGCTCACGAGAGCGCCAGCCTGCGCCATCTGGTGCGGGCCAACCTGCAGCGCCTGCAGCGGCGCATCGTCGACCGCGCGGGCAAGACCGGCGAGCATTACATCGCTGAAAACAACGAGGACTACCGCCATATCTGGGTAGCCGCTGCCGGTGGCGGGCTGCTGACGGTGGGCACCGCGGCGATGAAGATGACCGTCGCCGGCGCCGGGCTGGCGCTGTTCCTGGAAGGGCTTGGCTCCGGCATCAACTACGCGGTGAGTTTCCTGATCCTCCAGGCGCTCGGGCTGATCCTCGCCACCAAGCAGCCGGCGATGACGGCCGCCGCCTTCGCGGCCATCATCCGCGACCGCAAGGGCAACGAGCGGCTCGACGTGATCGTCGATTACGCCGCGTCCATCTGCCATTCGCAGCTGGCGGCGACCATCGCCAACGTGGTGGTGGTGGCCTGCGGCGCCTACGCCTTCGATGCGGCGTGGCGCCTTGCCACCGGTCACGCCTTCCTCACCACCGAGGAGGCCCGCTACGTCTTCCATTCCCTCAGCCCGGTCGATAGCGGCACAGTGTTCTACGCGGCGCTCACCGGGGTGATCCTGTACCTCGCGGCGCTGGTGGGTGGCTGGGTGGATAACTGGGCGGTGTATCACCGGCTGCCCCAGGCCATCGCCGAGCACCGGTTGGGCAACCGCTTCGGGCGGCTGCGCATGATGCGGCTCGCCGGCATCGTGTCGCGCAACATGTCGGGCTGGGCGACCAACATCTCCCTCGGGCTGATGCTGGGGATGACGCCGGTGCTCGGCAAGTTCTTCGGGCTGCCGCTGGACGTGCGTCACGTGACGCTCAACTCCGGCATCCTCAGCCTCGCCACCTCGTCCCTCGAGATGAAGTGGGTCGGCACCGGGCTGCTCACGCTGGCGGTGGCGGGCGTCGGGGTGATGTTCGTGCTCAACCTCGGGGTGAGCTTCGCCCTGTCGCTGATGACCGCCGTGCGCGCCTACGATCTGCCCAAGTCCGACCTGCGCGAGCTGCGCCGCCGTCTGTGGCATCGCCTGCGCACCCGGCCGCGGGATTTCCTGCTCCCGCCGAAGCGCCCGGCGGCTTCCTGAGGGTGCTGCGGGGAGGCTCAAGCTTGACGGCATCACGCCGTTAATCTCCCCGCGGCAGCCGGCCGGCTCATCCCGATGGGATCGAGGGCGGCGACCGCTCCGATCGATGCGTCCCACCCATGCGGTCCGTCACCGAGAGCCCCGAATGAATGCGCCCGAACGAAACCTCAAACTGACCACCCACCGCTCCGGCGAGCTTGCCGGCATCGTGCGGGTCAACGAAGAAATCAAGGCCATCGTCGCGACGGCCTTCCGGATCAACCTGATGGCCCTCAACGCCATCTTCCTGGCCAAGCGCGCGGGCAACGCAGCGCTGGGCTTCGGCGTGCTCTCCAACGAGCTGCGCCGCTTCGCCCAGGATCTCACCCGACACATGGCCTCGCTGCGTGACATGACCTCCGGCTCCGTGGGCAGCGTCACCGGCGTCGTCCAGCAGCAGCGCAACTCGCGGATCCTCGCCGAGGCGATCCGCCTCGCCGGCGAGGTGCCCGGCGTGCGCGAGGCCCGCAAGCGCGGGATGGCGCGCCTGTCGGCCCAGCAGGTCAAGCTGCGCGCCCTCGACCTGCGCCTGCGCGCGGCGGTCGAGGAGACCCAGCAACTGGTCGAACTGGGCGGCGTGCTGGCCCGCTCGGCCAAGATCGAGGCGGCTTACGGCGGCGGGTTCAGCCCGGCGCTGATGCAGGTCTCGACGGATTTCGCGGAGGTGATCGCGCAGATCAAGCGATCCCTCGAAGTGCTCGGCAAGGAACGGCTCGTAAAGGACTAGGAACCCATGAAGCAGGCTCACTGTATCTTCCAGGAAGACGACCACCGCTGGCTGGCGATCGCGCGCGACGCGACCAAGCCGGGCTACATCATCGACACCAACGAATACGTGATCGTCGATGGAGAGGAGGCGCTGCTGTGCGACCCGGGTGGCATCGAGATCTTTCCGGCGGTATTCTCGGCCCTGTCGGCCGAGTGCGACCCCACCAAGCTGGCCGGCCTGTTCGCCTCCCACCAGGACCCGGACATCATCTCGTCCCTGGCCCTGTGGCTGGAGTTCAAGCCGGAGCTCAAGTGCTACACCAGCTGGCTGTGGCAGTCCTTCCTGCCCCACTTTGGCGGCGAGGACACCACCTTCGTGCCGATTCCCGATCCGGGCATGACCATCAAGCTCGGCAGCCTCGAGCTGCAGGCCGTGCCGGCCCATTATCTGCACTCGTCGGGCAACTTCAACCTGTACGATCCGAAGGCCAAGATCCTGTTTTCCGGCGACATCGGCGCGGCGCTCCTGCCGCCCGACCAGGGTGGGCTGTACGTGGAGGATTTCTCCCGCCACATCCGTCACGCGGAAGGCTTCCACAAGCGCTGGATGGGCTCCGACCGAGCCAAGCGCGATTGGTGCGAGCGCGTCTCGCGGCTGGAGATCGACATGCTGGTGCCCCAGCACGGCTCAATCTACCAGGGCGCCGACGTGCAGCGTTTCATCAACTGGTTCGCGGCCCTGGAAGTGGGCGTCCTGCGCGGCTGAAGTTGAGGCCCCGCAAGGACGGGGCGGGGCGAATGCCCGACAATGTCGTCAAGGCGTAACCCGATCCGAGGCGACATGTATCTGCTCATCAAGCATTTCCACATCACCTGCGTCGTGCTGAGCGGCGCGGGTTTTCTTTTGCGCGGCTGGTGGTCGATCACCGGTTCACCGCTTCTCGCAGCCAGGCTGACCCGGCGCCTGCCTCACGTAATCGACTCGTGCCTGCTCGCCAGCGCCATTGCTCTGGCGTGGATGGCTGGGCAGTACCCCTTCGTGGATGGCTGGCTGACCGCCAAGGTGCTGGGGCTCCTGGCCTACATCGGGTTCGGCGCCGTGGCCCTGCGGCCGACGCGGCCGCTCGGCGTGCGCGTGACGGCGCTCGCCGCGGCGGCGGTCGTGTTTTCCTACATTGTTTCAGTGGCGCTCACCAAGAACCCGGCAGGCTGGCTCGCGCTCGTCTGATCAGATGGCGTGATGGTTCAGCAGCCGCTTGAGCCCCGGGGTGTCGAGGATGCGGATGTGCTTCTGCTGGACCGCCACCAGGCCTTCTTCCTGGAAGCGGGAGAAGGCGCGGGAGACGGTTTCGAGCTTCAGCCCGAGGTAGGAGCCGATTTCGTCGCGGGTCATGCGCAGATGGAACTCGGACGGCGAGAAACCCCGCGCGGTGAAGCGTTGGGACAGGTTGAGCAGGAAGGCAGCGAGGCGCTCCTCGGCGCGCATCGAGCCAAGCAGCATCATCACGCCGTGGTCGCGCACGATCTCGCGGCTCATGATCTTGTGGAACTGGTGCTGCAGGCTCTCCACCTGGCGCGACAGTTCTTCGAGGCGGCTGAAGGGGATCACGCACACTTCGCTGTCTTCGAGGGCGATGGCGTTGCACGAGTGGTGTTCGGTACTGATGCCGTCCAGCCCGAGGACTTCGCCGGTCATCTGGAAACCGGTGACCTGATCGCGGCCGTCCTCCAGAATGACATCGGTCTTGAACGAGCCGGCGCGGATCGCGTAGATCGCCTCGAAGGACTCCCCGGAGCGGTAGAGATGCTGCTGACGCTTGATCTTGCGACGGCTTCCGACGAGCTCGTCGAGCTGGTTGATTTCCCGCGGGTCGAGCCCGAACGGCAGACACAGTTCACGCAGGTTGCACTGGGAACACGCTGTCTTGATCTCGATAATTGTTGCTGGAATCGCAGAATTCATCTGTACGCTTACCACCTGGACTTGAGAGGATTTACCAACCTTTGGAGCCCTTTGATCCACATCAATACGATTACAGGATGATTCTGCGATCGTTTCGCGGAACTAATAGAAGCACGCCCATGAACGCGACTCAAAAAGATCTGATTTTCGACCCCGAGCTCATTCGCAAGTTTGATGTGAATGGCCCTCGTTACACTTCGTATCCAACCGCAGACCGCTTCGTCGAGGCCTTCAACTCCGACGCGCTGTGCGACTGGCTCGGCAAGAGATCGATCGGCGGGATTGGCAAACCGCTCTCATTATACTTCCACATCCCGTTCTGCAATACGATCTGCTACTACTGCGCCTGCAACAAAATCATCACCAAGGATCACGGGCGCTCGGCCAAGTACCTGGAGTACCTCGAGAAGGAGGTCGATCTTCAGGTCGCCTGCCTGCAGGGCCCGCGGGAAGTCCTGCAGCTTCACCTGGGTGGCGGCACGCCCACCTTCCTGTCCCACGACGAGTTGCGCCAGCTGATGGGCATCGTGAAGAAGCACTTCACGCTGGTGCCGGACGGCGAATACTCCATCGAGGTCGACCCGCGCAAGGTCGATGAAGCCACCGTCGCGCTGCTGGCCGAGCTGGGCTTCAACCGCATGAGCGTCGGCATCCAGGATTTCAACCCGGATGTGCAGAAGGCCGTCAATCGCGTCCAGAGCGAGGAAGAGACCAAGCTGGTGATCGACGCGGCCCGCGCCCACGGCTTCAAGTCGGTGAGCGTCGACCTGATCTACGGCCTGCCCAAACAGAACGTCATCAGCTTCAACCGCACCCTGGAGCAGATCCTGGCCCTGTCGCCGGATCGCCTGTCGATCTACAACTACGCGCACCTGCCCAGCCTCTTCAAGCCCCAGCGCCGCATTGTCGATGCGCAGCTGCCGTCGGGTGAGACCAAGCTGCAGATCCTGCAACTGGCCATCCGCCGCCTCACCGAGGCCGGCTACGTTTATATCGGCATGGACCACTTCGCCAAGCCGACCGACGAGCTCACCACTGCCCAGCGTCAGGGCCGCCTGCACCGCAACTTCCAGGGCTACTCGACCTACGCCGAGTGCGACCTGCTGGCCTTCGGCGTCTCCGCCATCGGCAAGGTCGGGCCGACGTACGCCCAGAACGTGAAGACGCTCGACGAGTACTACGACATCCTCGACACCGGCCGCCTGCCGGTCCTGCGCGGCATTGAGCTGACCCCGGACGACCTGCTGCGCCGGGCGATCATCCAGGCGCTGATGTGCCACTTCGAGCTGTCCATCGAATCCATCGAGATCGCCCACCTCATCGACTTCAAGAAGTACTTCGCCGCCGAGCTCGCCGACCTGCGCGAGATGGAGAAGGGCGGGCTCCTGAAGATCGACGACCAGTGGATCAGCGTGATGCCGGCCGGCCGCATGCTGGTGCGGGCCATTGCCATGGTGTTCGACAAGTTCCTGCGCTCCGACCGGGAGCGGACCCGCTACTCCAAGGTGATCTGATCCGCCGTCTGGTTGCTCCGGATCGTCAGGACTAAACTATGCGCCCCGTGACTTCGCGGGGCGCTTTTCATTTGCAGGGTTGAAACCATGCCGGAAACCGGTTACTTCGCAGTCTTCCTGATCGGCCTTCTTGGCGGCACCCACTGCGTGGCTATGTGCGGCGGAATCGTCAGCGCGCTCACCGTGCAGACGGTCCAGATGCCCGGCCAGAAGCGTCGCGAGTGGCCGCTGCATCTGGCCTATAACCTTGGCCGTATCGGCAGCTACACCCTGGCGGGCGCGGCGATGGGCGCCATTGGCACGGTGGGCATGCTGTTCAACGACATCCTGCCGATCCAGCTCGCCCTGTACGTGGCGGCCAATCTGATGCTGGTGGCGCTGGGGCTTTATCTCACCGGCTTCACCCGCGCCCTGGCGGGGGTCGAGAAGCTCGGCCAGCGCCTGTGGAACCGCATCCAGCCGCTCACCCGGCGCTTTCTGCCGGCCCGCTCGGTGGCCCAGGCGTTTCCGCTGGGGGCGCTGTGGGGCTTTCTGCCCTGCGGGCTGGTGTACAGCGTGCTGGCGACGGCCCTCGTCACCGGCTCGGCCGAGCGCGGCGCGGCGCTGATGCTGGCCTTTGGCCTCGGCACGCTGCCCAACCTGATGCTGGCGGGCCTGGTGCTCAAGCGCCTGCGCGACGTGGTGCGGAACCAGGCGGTGCGCACGGGGTCTGGACTGGTGGTGCTGGCCTTCGGCGTCTATGGTCTGGTGACCACGCCGTCGCTGGGCAGCAAGCTGTGGAATGGCGTGGTGTGCCATTTCTGACCCAACATTGGAGTACGCAGGATGAGCGAGCCGGCTGACGTGCGCTACGACCTGCCGGTGTCCGGCATGAGCTGTGCAGCCTGCGCGGTGCGCCTCGAGAAGGTGCTCAACCGCCTGCCAGGCGTCGACGCGAAGGTCAATTTCGCTACCGAGAAAGCCCGCATCACCGCCACACCCGACGGCACCCCGGCCGCCGACATCCTCGGCGCGATCCGCAAGGCTGGGTTCGACGTGGCGCCGCAGGTGCTTGAGCTCGGCATTGGCGGCATGAGCTGCGCAGCCTGCGCGGCGCGGATCGAGAAGGTGGTGGGTCGACTGCCGGGCGTGGAAGGCAGCGTCAATTTCGCCGCCGAGACGGCCCGGGTGCGCTTCACCCCGGGGCTCACCGATCCGGCGGCCATCGTCGGCGCCATCGCCAAGGCCGGCTTCAGCGCCACGCCGATCGCCGGCCGCGACCGGGAGGTGGAGCGGACCCGTAAGGCGGCCGAGTTTCATGCCGAGCTGCGACTGTTCTGGATTTCCGCGCTCCTGTCGCTGCCTTTCCTTGTGCAGATGATCGGGATGCTCGGCGCGGGCGCCAGCGGCTCGATGCATCACGACGAATGGCTGCCGCGCTGGGCGCAGCTGCTGCTGGCGACGCCAGTGCAGTTCTGGATCGGCAAGCGTTTTTACAAGGGCGCGTGGTCGTCGCTGCTGGGCGGCGGAGCCAACATGGACGTGCTGGTGGCGCTGGGCACCAGCGTTGCGTACTTCTTCAGCGTGGCGGTGGTGGTGCTGGATCGGCACGACCTGCATGTGTACTTCGAGGCGTCGGCCAGCATCATCACGCTGGTGCTGCTGGGCAAGCTGCTGGAGGCCCGCGCCCGGGCGCGCACCTCGGCGGCGGTCGAGGCGCTCTTACGCCTGCAGCCGCCCACCGCCCGCATCGAGCGCGACGGGCAGATCGTCGAACTGCCGGTGGCGCAGGTGGTGGCCGGGATGGTCTTCGTGCTGCGGCCGGGGGATTCGGTGCCGGTGGATGGCGAGGTGCTGTCGGGCGAATCGTCGGCCGACGAGGCGATGCTCACCGGCGAGAGCGTGCCGGTGGCCAAGGCGCCGGGCGACAAGGTCTTTGCTGCCACCGTGAATGGCGCGGGCGTGCTGCGCTGTCGCGCCGTGGGCGTGGGCGCCGAGACGCTGCTGGCCGGGATCGTGCGGCTGGTGGAGCAGGCTCAGGGCGGCAAGCCGGCGGTGCAGCGGCTGGCGGATCGCATCGCAGCGATCTTCGTGCCGACAGTGGTGGCGATCGCCTTTGCGACCTTCTTCGCGTGGTGGTGGATTGGCGGCGAGCTGGCGCCGGCGCTGGTCAATGGCGTCGCGGTGCTGGTGATCGCCTGCCCCTGCGCGCTGGGCCTTGCCACGCCGACGGCGGTGATGGTGGGTACAGGGCAGGGCGCCCGGGCGGGCATTCTGGTGCGCAATGCCGAGGCGCTGGAGCTCGCCGAGAAGATCCGCACGCTGGTGGTGGACAAGACCGGCACCCTCACCGAAGGCCGGCCGGCGGTGCTGGATGTGCGCGTGGCGCCGGGCGCCAGTCGCGCCGACATGCTGGCGCTGGCGGCGAGCCTGGAGGAAACCAGTCATCACCCGCTGGCTCAGGCGGTGGTGGCTGCGGCGCGGGGTGAGAACCTGAGCTGGGCCGCAGCTGAGGCGGTGCAGGCGGTGGGCGGCAAGGGCGTCATCGGCCGCGTGGATGGCCGCGAGGTGGCGGTCGGTTCGCCGGATTTCCTCGTAGAGCGGGGTGCGGCGCTCCCGGCCGAGGTGCTCGATCCGCTCCTGACCGCAGCGCTCACGCCGGTTTGCGTGGCGGTGGATGGCCGCGCCGTGGGCGCGCTGGGCGTGGCCGATCCGCTGCGTGCCACCTCCAAGGCGGCGGTGGCGCGGCTCCAGGCAATGGGCGTGCGGGTGGTGATGCTGACCGGCGATCATCCAGCGGCGGCGGCGCGCATCGCGGCTGAGGCCGGCATCACGGATTTTCGCGCCCAGGTGCTGCCGGGCGACAAGGCGGCAGCGGTGGAGGCGCTGCGCGGTGACGGGCTGGTGGGCATGGTCGGCGACGGCATCAACGACGCGCCGGCGCTGGCTGCGGCGGATGTGTCGTTCGCCATCGGCGCGGGTTCGGACGTGGCCATCGAGGCGGCGGATCTGACCCTGGTGCGCAACGACCTTAACAGCGTGGCCGATGCGATCTCCCTGTCCCGTGCCACGCTGGGCAAGATCCGCCAGAATCTGTTCTTTGCCTTCATCTACAACGTGCTGGGCATTCCGGCGGCGGCGCTGGGGCTGCTCAATCCGGTGATCGCCGGGGCTGCGATGGCGATGAGCTCGGTGTCGGTGGTCAGCAACTCGCTTCTGCTCAGGCGCTGGCGCGCCGGGCGCAACTGAAAGGAAACCAGATGGAAAACGTGACGATCAAGGTGGGTGGCATGAGCTGCCAGGGTTGCGTGAAGAACGTGACTGGCGCGCTGTCGGCGCTGGATGGCGTGGCCGGGGTGGCGGTGTCGCTGGAGGCGGGCGAGGCGAAGGTGGATTTCGATCCGGCCAGGGTCACGCCAGCGGCGCTCAAGTCGGCGATCGAAGATGCCGGTTTCGATGCGACCTGATTTCATCGGAGTCACTTATAATCGCGGGCTGTTTTCACATATCAAGGGAGGCTGAAAAAGATGGGTTTCGATCAAGTCAAGTCCGGCAAGGACGTTCCGAACGACGTCAATGTGATCATCGAGATCTCCGCTCAGGGCGATCCGATCAAGTTTGAAGTGGACAAGGACAGCGGCGCCGTCTTCGTCGACCGCTTCATGGGCACCACCCTGCGTTACCCGATCAACTACGGCTACATCCCCCACACCGTTGCCGGCGACGGCGACCCGGTGGACGTGCTGGTCGTGGCGCCCTACCCGCTGCAGCCGGGCGTCGTGATTCGCGCCCGTCCGGTCGGCGTGCTGAAGATGGAAGACGAAGGCGGCGTTGACGCCAAGGTCGTGGCCGTTCCGGTCTCCAAGCTGACCCCGCTGTACGACAATGTGAAGACCCTCGACGACCTGCCTGAGCTGCTGCTGAAGCAGACCCAGCACTTCTTCGAGCACTACAAGGATCTCGAGCCGGGCAAGTGGGTCAAGGTGACCGGCTGGGGCAGCGTCGAAGACGCCAAGCAGGAAATCCTCGACGGCATCGCTGCTGCCAACAAGTAAGCGATTTCCGCGCTGGATGAACAAGGCCCGCCATGTGCGGGCCTTGTTTTTTTGCGGCTGCGGCTGGGTTGTCCGATCGAAATCAGCAACAGTTTGGCATTTATTGTTGCTGATCTAGCAACAATCCGCCGCGCCTTACACCGCCTGACCGGCCGCGTAGCCGCTGGCCCAGGCCCACTGGAAGTTGTAGCCGCCCAGGTGGCCGGTGACGTCCATCACCTCGCCGATGAAGTACAGCCCTGGCACCGCGCGTGCTTCCATCGTCTTGGACGACAGTGCCCGCGTATCCACGCCGCCCACGGTGACCTCGGCCTTGGCGTAGCCGAGGGTGCCGCCGGGGGTGATCGTCCAGCCCTCGAGCGCGGCGGCGATGGCGTCGAGCTCCTTGCCGTTGAACTGGTTGATCGGCTTGTTCCAGCCGCGCTGGTCGCACCAGGCGTGGGCGAAACGCTTGGGCAGGCGGTCGGACAGCAGGTTGCCGAGGAGCGTCTTGCCCCGGGCGCGCTCGGTGAGCCAGGCGCGCACGTCTTCCGCCGGGAACAGATTGACGGCGATCCGGCTGCCGCCTTCGGTGGCGCCCGGCGCGGCGTCGTAGTCGCGGCTCTGCCAGTAAGACGACACCTGCAGGATCACCGGGCCGGAGAGGCCGCGATGGGTGAACAGCAGGTTCTCGCGGAAGCGCCCCTCGCCGCACTCGGCCACCGCGTCGAAGGCCATGCCGGCGAGCTCCTTGTAGATCGCCAGCTCGTCCGGCCCCAGGGTGAGGGGCACCAGGGCCGGCTTGGGCGGCACGATGGGCAGCCCGAACTGTTCGGCGATCTTGTAACCGAAGGGCGACGCGCCGATCTTGGGGATCGACAGCCCGCCGGTGGCGACCACCAGGCTGGCGCAGGTGAAGCGCCCGTGGCTGGTGTCGAGGGCGAAGCGCTCCGTCTCGTCGGGGCCTGTCTCGATGTGCCTGATCTCGCAGGGCATGGCCCATTCCACGTTGCCGTCCTCGCAGCCGGCACGCAGCATGTCGATGATGTCCTGGGCGGAGTCGTCGCAGAACAGCTGGCCGTGGTCGCGCTCGTGCCAGGCGATGCCGTGGCGCTGGATGCGCTCGAGAAAATGCCCCGGCGTGAAGCGCGCCAGGGCCGAGCGGCAGAACTGGGGATTGCGCGACAGGTAGTTGGCGACGCTCACGTCCAGATTGGTGAAGTTGCAGCGGCCGCCGCCCGAGATGCGGATCTTCTCGGCCAGCTTGGTGGCGTGGTCGATGATGAGCACGCGGCGTCCGCGCTGGCCGGCTTCGGCGGCGCACATCATGCCGGCGGCGCCGGCGCCGATCACGATGACGTCAAAGCGGACGGGCTGGTGGGGGCGGTTCATGGTGACGATGGGGCTGGAACGGGCCCGCAGGATAGTCCGCCCCTTGTCCTGGCGCAAACTGGGCGCACGATGCCATTCTCAGGTTCGCTTCGGCCTGCTAGGCTTGGACGATAAATGAACGCGCGCACCGGGTTGGGGCGCGGCGACGGGCAGAACAAAAAGGAAGCCGATATGGAGCAGCAACCCAAGGCCGCGCGGCGGCCGCTCAAGTGGGCGCTGTGGGGCGCGGGGATCGTGGCGGTGGTCGGCGTGGCCGGCTTTCTGGTGGCGCCCCCGCTGGTCAAGTCGATCGCCGAGGAGAAGCTCTCCGAGCAGCTGCACCGCAAGGTGACGATCGAGGGTATCTCGATCAACCCGTATGCGCTTTCGGCCGAGGTGCGCGGCTTCAAGATGCTGGAGCCCGATGGTGGGGCGACGGCGGTGAGCTTCACGTCGCTGTACGCCAACGTCGAGGCCGAGTCGCTGTTCCGGGGCGGCATCGTGGTGCAGGAGGTGAAGCTCGTCGAGCCCGCGGTGAATGTGGTGCGGCTGGAAGGCACGCGCCTCAACTGGTCCGACGTGATCGACGAGATCCTCAACAAGCCGGACGACGGCTCGAAGAGCCTGTTCTCGGTGCACAACATCCGCATCGAGAAGGGCCGCATCGACATTGACGACCGGCCAGTGGGCCAGAAGCACCAGATTGCCGATCTCGAGCTGGGCGTGCCCTTCGTCTCGAACCTGCCGTCCCAGGTGGAAACCTTCGTCGAGCCGCTGCTAGCGATGAAGGTCAATGGCACGCCTTTCGAGGTGCGCGGCAAGGCGCGGCCGTTCTCGGCTACCCGCGAATCGGTGGTCGATCTCAAGTTCGACAGTTTCGACCTGACCCGCTATCTGGCCTACGTGCCGATCGACAAGCCCTTCCGGCTGCCGTCGGCCCGGCTGTCGTCGGATCTCCAGCTCTCCTTCGCCCAGCCCGCCGGCGCCGCGCCGAGCGTGACGGTGAAGGGCGGCGTTGGCCTTGACGCGGTGGAAGTCCAGCACGCCGACGGCCGGCCGGCGATCAAGCTGCCGTCGGTGAAGATCGGCATCGACAAACTGGCGCCCCTGGCGGGCGAGCTGGCCCTGGGTACGGTGGCCATCGACAAGCCGGAGTTCGTGGTCGGACGCGATCGGGAAGGGCGCATCAGCCTTTTGTCGCTCGTTCCCAAACCCAGCGCCAAGCCGGCTGAGCCGGTGCCAACGCCGGCCGACAGCAAGCCGGCCAAGCCGTTTGGGCTGAGCCTGGGCGAGTTCAAGCTCACCGGCGGCAGGCTGGATTTTTCGGATGCGTTGCCCGCCGGCACGTTCAGCAAGACCTTGCAGGACATCCACGTGTCGCTGCGCAAGTTCCAGTTGGCGGGCGGCGAGCCGGCGGCGCTGGAGTTCGGCTTTGCGACGCCTTCCGGTGAAACCCTCGAGAACAAGGGCAGCGTCGCCCTGTCGCCGCTCAAGGCCGAGGGCACGCTGGAACTCGCCGGCTTCGATCTGGTGAGTCCCAAGCCGTATATCGCCGCGGCGCTGCCGGGCGGGGATGTGGTGTCCGGCAAGTTCGACGGCAAGATCGCCTATGACGTGGTGCAGGAAGCCGGCGGCGAGCCGAAGGTCAAGCTCAAGGCCGAATCCCTGGTCCTGAAGGGCGTGGGCGTGCAGCTCAAGGGCGAGAAGGCACCGCTGCTGAAGCTCGGCGCCCTCGACGTGCGCGATGCCGACGTGGATCTCGCCGCCCGCAAGGTGACGGTGGGCGAGGTGAGCAGCAAGGCCACGCGGGTGGCGCTGGTGCGCGACAAGAACGGTGATTTCAACGCCCAGAAGCTCGCGGGCGCAGCCCCGGCAGCCCCGGCGGCCGCGCGGAAGCCTGTCGCCAAGCCTGCGCCCGCCGCCAAGGCCGGGCCCGACTGGCTGGTGGAGGTGAAGCGTGTTGCGCTGGACGACTGGGGCGTGCGCGTTGAAGACCGCACCCTCACGCCGTCCGTCGTGCTCAACGCCGAGCCCATGTCCCTGAAGATCGACGGGCTTTCGACGGCCAAGGGCAGCAAGGCGAAGCTCAACCTGCAGGCGGCGATCAACAAGCGCGGCAAGGTGGGTGTCGGTGGCACGGTGGGGCTGACGCCGCTGGCGGGCAATCTGGATCTCGACCTGAAGGCGGTGGATCTGGCGATGCTCCAGCCCTACGTGACTGAAAAGGTGAAGATTGCCATCACCCGCGGCAGCGTGACGTCCCGGGGCAAGCTGGCTTTCGAGCTGCCGCCGGGCGGAGCCGTGAGGGGCGGCTTCAAGGGCAATCTGACCATCGGCGATTTCGCGTCGGTGGACAAGCTCAACGCCGCTGATTTCCTCAAGTGGCGCTCGCTGTACTTTGGTGGGGTGGACGTCCGTTTGTCGCCGCTGGCGGTGAACATCGACGACATCGCCCTGACCGACTTCTACACCCGGCTGATCCTCAACGCCCAGGGCGGCCTGAACATCCGGGAGATTGCTGCCCAGCAGGCCGAAGAGGAAAAAGCCGCGGCCGATGCAGGGAGCAAGGGAAGCGGGGCCCCGGTGGTCCGCCCGGCGCCCGGTGTGGCGGTGACCAAGGTTGCGCCGCCACCTGAACCGCCGATCCCCTTGTCGATCAAGCGCATTACCCTGCAGGGCGGCAACATCGCCTACAGCGACCGCTTCATCAAGCCCAATTACGACGCCAACCTCACCGGAATGGGCGGGAAGCTGGTGAATCTGTCATCCAACCCCGACGTGATCGCCGAGCTGGATCTGCGTGGCAAGGTGGATGATTCTGCTCCGGTCGAGGTGATCGGGCGGTTCAATCCCTTCCGGCAGGACAAGGCGCTGGACATCCGGGCGTCGGTGAAGGATTTCGAGCTTTCCAGCGTGTCCACCTACGCCGGCAAGTACGTGGGCTACGGCATCGAGAAGGGCAAGCTGTCGGCCAATCTCAACTACAAGATTGTCGACCGCAAGCTGACCGCCACCAATCAGGTCTTCCTGGATCAGCTGAGCTTCGGCGACAAGGTGGAAAGCCCCAGCGCCCTCAAGCTGCCGGTGCTGCTGGCGGTGTCGCTGCTCAAGAACAGCCGCGGCGAGATCGACCTGGATCTGCCCATCGGCGGTTCGCTGGATGATCCCCAGTTCAGCGTCGGCGCGATCGTCGTCAAGGTCATCGTCAATCTCGTCACCAAGGCCGTCACCTCGCCGTTTGCGCTGCTCGGGTCGATGTTCGGCGGCAACGCCGAAGAACTCGCCTGGCTGGATTTCGATCCCGGCTTCGGTCGCCTGCCGGAGGGCGCCGATACCAAGCTGCAGTCGATCGCCAAGGTGATGAACGAGAAGCCGGGCCTCAAGCTCGACATCGCCGGCCGGGTCGATCCCATTGCCGACCGGGACGGCCTGCGTCGGGCGATGCTGGTGGGCAAGGTCGAGGCGCTCAAGGTGAAGGACATGGCCAAGTCGGGTGAGTCGGCGGGCGAGGACGGCCGCGTGCGGGTGTCGCCGGAGGAATACCCGGCGCTGCTCACGCGGGTCTACAAGGACGAGAAGTTTCCCAAGCCGCGCAACATGGTGGGGCTCACCAAGGATCTGCCGGTGGCTGAGATGGAGAAGCTGATCATCACCAACACCACCGTGGCCGACGAGGACGTCCGCCTGCTCGCCCAGCGGCGCGCCCAGAACGTGAAGAACTGGCTGGTGGCGAAGGGCCAGGTGCCGGCCGAACGCATCTTCGTGCTGGCCGGCCGTGAAGGTGACGACGGCAAGCAGCCGAAGGCCAAGGTCAGCCGGACCGACTTTTCGCTGCGCTGATGATGACCGGAGGTTCCATGCGCCCTCAAAAGCTCGACCCCGCAGAGCAGGCGGAACGCTTGGCCACCCTCGACGGCTGGCAGTTGGTGCCCGGCCGCGAGGCCATCACCCGCAGCTACCGGTTTGCCGATTTCAACGCCGCCTTCGGCTGGATGGCCCGGGTTGCGCTGATGGCCGAGAAGCTCGACCATCATCCCGAGTGGCGCAACACCTACAACCGCGTCGAGGTCGTGCTCACCACCCACGACGCCGGCGGGCTCACCGAGCTGGATTTCCAGCTCGCCGGTTTCATGGATCGGGCGGCGCTGGGCTGACGCGGTTTTGCCGCATTGCGGAATGCTTGTCTTTCCGGAGGGTGATACCCTTCGCAGAAAAAATCGACAAGAACCCGGCGGGAGAGGACAGCAGATGCATCTGACGTTTGACTGGAGTACGACCCTGCGCCGTGTGCGCGGGCGGACGAGCTTCGTTCCGGACGCGGTTGCTTCGGCCGGCACGCGCTGCGGCTGGAAGCGTTTTCCTTTCGGCGACCGCATCTACCGCTACGCCGGCGATGCCCTCGCCACCAACTGGGCGCGCCTTCATGCGGGCGACGCCGAGCCCTATCCCGACGTTGCCGCCCTGGGGCGCCTGGTTCGTGCCAACCCGGCCCTGGGTGCGCGGGTGCCTGATCTGGCGGCCGCCGCTCGCGACGTGGAAGAAGCCTGGCGGGCCTATCACGCGGGCGACTTTGCCGAGGCCGTCGACCGCGGTGAGGCGGCCGGCCCGGTGGGCACGGTGGTGGCTGCCAGGGCGGCGATCGTCTACGCCACCCATCTCGAAGAAGACGAAATGCGCCGCGCGGCCATCCTGCGGGATACCGTCGATGCCTGTTCGGTGCTGGTGGAGCTGGCGCCCAACTGGGCCAACGCGTGGTTCGTGAATGGGCTTGCCATCGGCCGCTACTGCCAGCACGTACCGCTGGTGCGCAGCCTGGCGCGGGGGCTGGGTGGCAAATCGCGGGAATCCCTGCAGCGGGCCCTGCAGCTTGAGCCCGGTCACGCCGATGCTCACGCCGGGCTCGGCATCTACTGCACCGAAGTCATCGACAAGGTGGGGGCGATGGTGGCCGCGCTGACCTACGGCGTGAAGAAGGAAACCGCCATCGAACACTTCGAGGCGGCCCGCGCGCTCAATCCGCGGTCGCCGACCACCTTGGTGGAATACGCCCGGGCGCAGATGCTCGCGGGTGGGCCTGCCAGCCTGGGGCGGGCTCACGCCATCTTCGCCGAGGCCGCCGCCTGTCAGCCTCTGGATGCCCAGGCCCGGCTGGATGTGGAGTGGGCGCGGGCGGAACTCGCTGCCTAGCCTGGCTGCCGCCCGGCCGGGCGGCTCAGGTCAGACCTTGGCGCGGATCAGGCGCGCTTTTTCCCGCTCCCAGTCGCGTTCCTTCTCGGTCTCGCGCTTGTCGTACTGCTTCTTGCCCTTGGCGAGGCCCACGCTCACCTTCACCCGGCCCTTGGTGTAGTGCAGGTCGAGGGGCACCAGCGCGTAGCCGGCGCGCTCGACCTTGCCGATCAGTTTGGCGATCTCCTCGGCGTGGAGCAGCAGCTTGCGGGTGCGGGTCGGGTCGGGGTGGATGTGGGTGGAGGCGGATTCGAGGGGCGTGATGTGCATGCCCACGATGAAGATTTCCGCCCCGCGGATCACCACGTAGCTTTCCTTGATGTTGGCGCGCCCGGCGCGGATACCCTTCACCTCCCAGCCTTCCAGCACGAGGCCGGCTTCGTATTTATCCTCGATGAAGTAATCGTGGAAGGCCTTGCGGTTGTCGATGATGCTCATGGCGATAGGCTCGTGGATGGCGCCGCCTTGGCGCGGGCCGGGTGGGACGCGTAAAATCGCGTATTTTAACAGGTCGCATCCCCGCTCGCTCCCCGATGGCTGCCGTCAAGAAAATTGTCCTGATCGAGTTTACGCCGGTCCAGATGTTCGATCTGGTGGACCGCTGCGAGGATTACCCCAAGTTCCTGCCCTGGTGTGGTGGCAGCGAGGTGCATGGCCGGGATGAGAAGATCACCCGGGCAACCCTGCACATCAACTACCACGGCATCAAATCCCATTTCAGCACCGAGAACGAGAAGGTCTACCCCTCGCACATGCTGATCCGGCTGACCGACGGGCCCTTCACCCATCTCGACGGCTCGTGGGATTTCACTCCGTTGGGTGACGCCGCCTGCAAGGTCGAGTTCAACCTGCGCTACGAATTCTCCAGCCGCCTCATCGAGAAGGCCGTCGGGCCGGTGTTCAACCACATCGCCAACACCTTCGTCGATTCCTTCGTGAAGCGTGCCGAGCAAATTTATGGACGGAAATAGCCATGTCTGCTGACGCCTGCCAGGATTCCATCAACGTCGATGTCTGCTATGCCCTGCGCGATCGCCAGGAGATCGTCCGGCTCAAGTTGCCGGCTGGCGCCACGGTGCAGCGTGCCATCGATGCTTCCGGTCTGCTCCAGAAGCATCCGGAGATCGACATCGTCAAGACCAACAAGCTGGGCATCTTCGCCAAGCTGGTGAAGGCCGACACGGTGCTGCGCGACCGGGACCGGATCGAGATCTACCGCCCGCTGATCGCCGACCCGAAGGAAGTGCGTCGCAAGCGTGCCGAAGAGGGGAAGGTCATGAAGAAGGGCGGCGGCCCCGCCGAAGAGGCCGCCTGAGGGCTGCCGCCGCTCAGCGGCAGGTCTTGTCGACGGCCCGGCGGGTGCGCTCGATCGCGGCGCTGCGCTCGTCGTCGTCCAGGAAAACCCGTTCGCCGTTTTCGTCGAAGCGGCTCATCCGCTGGCCGCTCTCCAGCGCGGTGAGCTGGGCGCGGTTTTCAGCGCATTCGCGCTGCCGTGCCTGGTCGTTGGCCTGGGCCTTGCGGGCTTTCTCCTCGGCTTCCGCGGCTTCGGCGCGGCGCTTGCGGAAGGCCAGCTCCTTTTCGGCGTAGCTTTGCTGAGAGGAGGGGGAAGCTGCTGCGGCGGCCTCGCCACCTTCGGCCGTTCTGGCTGGAGGCTGGGGCGCAATCGAGCCCTGACGGACCGTGCGGACCTTGGCGTCTGGCGGCGGCATGTCGGAGTAGTGCACCTGCCCGCCGGCGTCTTTCCAGCTGTAAATACCCTGTCCGAAGGCTGCCGATCCGGTGCAAAGCAGCAGAACAAGGAAAAATTTGCGGAACATCAGAAACTCCAGTCAGACAAAGCTTTTGCCGGGAAGCGGCGACCTACGTATAATACGGATTTGATTCAAGGGATTAAAGCCATGCGAGTGATTCAGAAGGCGCTGACGTTCGATGACGTCCTTCTCATCCCGGCCCATTCCAGCGTTCTCCCGCGCGACGTCAACCTCCAGACGAAACTCACGCGCAACATTACCCTGAATATTCCGCTGGTGTCCGCAGCCATGGACACCGTCACCGAAGCGCGTCTTGCCATTGCTCTCGCCCAGGAAGGCGGGATCGGTATCGTTCACAAGAACCTTACCGCCCAGCAGCAGGCCGCCGAAGTGGCCAAGGTAAAGCGCTTCGAATCGGGCATCCTCAAGGATCCGATCACCATTCCGCCGACCATGACGGTCCGCGAAGTGCTGACCCTGACCCGCAGCCACAAGATCTCCGGCCTGCCGGTGGTCGAGAACGGCAAGGTCATCGGTATCGTCACCAACCGCGACACCCGCTTCGAGACCAATCTCGACCAGCCCGTGTCCGCCATCATGACGCCCCACGCGCGCCTCGTCACCGTCAAGGAAGGCACCAGCCTCGAAGACGCCCGCGCGCTGATGCACAAGCACCGTCTCGAGCGCGTGCTGGTCCTGAATGACGCTGGCGAACTGGCCGGCCTCATCACCGTCAAGGACATGATGAAGTCCACCGAACACCCGCTTGCCGCCAAGGACAGCCTCGGCCGCCTGCGCGTGGGTGCCGCCATCGGCGTCGGTGCCGGCACTGAAGAGCGTGCCGCGCTGCTGGCCGAGGCCGGTGTGGACGTGATCGTCGTCGATACCGCCCACGGCCACTCGCAAGGCGTGCTCGACCGGGTCAATTGGGTCAAGAAGAACTTCCCGCAGGTCGAGGTCATCGGCGGCAACATCGCCACCGCCGCCGCCGCACTGGCGCTGGTCGAAGCCGGCGCCGACGGCGTCAAGGTCGGCATCGGCCCGGGCTCCATCTGCACCACCCGCATCGTCGCCGGCGTCGGCGTGCCGCAGATCACCGCGGTCGACAACGTCGCCACCGCGCTGGCCGGTTCCGGCGTGCCGCTGATCGCCGACGGTGGCATCCGCTACTCCGGTGACATCTCCAAGGCCATCGCCGCCGGTGCCAACGTGGTGATGCTGGGCGGCCTGTTCGCCGGCACCGAAGAAGCGCCGGGCGAGACCGTGCTGTTCCAGGGCCGTTCCTACAAGTCCTACCGGGGCATGGGTTCGCTGGGCGCAATGCAGCAGGGCGCCGCCGACCGTTACTTCCAGGACAACGAAGGCAACGTCGACAAGCTCGTGCCGGAAGGTATCGAAGGCCGCGTGCCCTACAAGGGCGCTGTGACCGCGGTGATCCACCAGCTGATGGGCGGCCTGCGCGCCTCCATGGGCTACGTGGGCTGCGCCAGCATCGACGAGATGCGCACCCGCGCCGAGTTCGTCGAGATCACCTCGGCCGGCATCCGCGAATCCCACGTCCACGACGTGCAGATCACCAAGGAAGCGCCGAACTACCACGTGGATTGATCGTCCGCGATCGTCCCTGAGAGAAGGCAGCCGAGAGGCTGCCTTCTTTCGTTTGGGCGCCGGTGTCACCAGCGGGCGGCCGGTGGATAATCCCCCTCCGGCTGAACCTCTCCGCGTTTGCGCACTCCATCCGTCATGCTCAACCGAACCCGCACCGAAACCTCGACGACCGCTGCCGTGCTCGAACCCGTGGTGGAAGTCAGCCATCTTTCCCGCGCGGTGACGTCCGACGACGGCGCCAGGCTCTCCATTCTCGACGACGTCTCCTTCACCATCGCCGCCGGCGAGGCGATCGCCATCGTCGGCGCGTCCGGTTCGGGCAAATCCACCTTGCTGGGTTTGCTGGCCGGGCTGGATTCGCCCAGCGGCGGCAGCGTGCGCATCCGCGGGCAGGATCTGTTCGCCCTTGATGAGGACGGCCGGGCCGAGCTACGCGGGGCCTGCGTGGGCTTCGTGTTCCAGTCCTTCCAGCTGCTGCCGGCGCTCACCGCGCTGGAAAACGTGATGCTGCCGCTGGAACTGGCCGGCCGCCGCGATGCACGCCAGGAGGCCGAAAGCTGGCTCGGTCGGGTCGGGCTGTCGGGGCGGCTGGGGCATTACCCGCGCCAGCTCTCGGGCGGTGAGCAGCAGCGCGTCGCCGTGGCCCGCGCCTTTGCGCCGCGGCCGGCGCTGGTGCTGGCCGACGAGCCCACCGGCAACCTCGACGTGGCCACCGGCGAGGCGGTCATCGAGCTGATGTTCTCCCTCAACGCTGAATCCGGCACAACCCTGGTACTGGTGACCCACGACAACGCCCTGGCGGCCCGTTGTGGCCGCACCTTGCGGCTGGCGGCGGGGCGGCTGGAGTCGTCGACAGCGGCCTTGTAGGTCGGACTTCAGTCCGACAGCGCGGGTTGATCAAGCGGGGTTTGTCGGACTGAAGTCCGACCTACAGGATGCGACTGGCGGCGCCCCGGATCATGGCGCGCTCAGCAGGTTCTGCTCACGCAGCCCGCAGCGCTTGAGGATGCTGCGGCCGGCGATCACGCCGCTGTGCACCGCGGCTTCGATCGTTGCCGGGTATTCCGACGCCACGTAGTCGCCGGCCAGCCACAGGCCGGGATGGGGCGTGGCGCAGCGGGGGCGCTCGATGCCCGGCGTGCAGGCAAAGGTGGCGCGCTTTTCGGTGATGACCTGGGCCCACTTGAGCGCCGGCAGCGGGCCGAGGATGGCCTGGAGCTCCTGCAGCAGGGCGATCTCCAGCGCCTCCTTGCCGATTTCCTGATGGGCGCCGCTGGCGCTGATGACCACGCTCACCATCCCCTCCGGCCCGCCCAGCGCGGCGCGGTCGAAGGCCCACTGGCCGTAGCCGCCGCTCATGCCGATCATTGGCTCGGGGAAGTTCACCGGCCCGTCGAAGGCCAGCCAGGCGGTGACGATGGGCTCGTGGCGCAGGGCGTCGATCCGTGCCACCACCGGCGCCAGCGCCGGTAAGGGCTCGACCAGCGCGGCCACGTGGTAAGGCGCAGTGGCGACCACCACGTGGTCGTAGCGGGTGCTCCACGGGTCGCCGTCGAGGTGGAAATACTCGCCTTCGGGCTGGATGGTCTTGATCGGCTCGGCGGTGCGCACCGTGTGGCCGCGCATGGCCAGCCAGCGGGAAGCCGGCACCGGAAAGAGCTCGGACAGATCCACCTTCGGCAGCAGCAGATCCGAGGCCGACGCCGACGCGCCCAGGCTGTCCCGCAGCACGTTGGCGAAGACCTGGGCCGAGGCCTGGGCGACCGGCGTGTTGAGCGCTGCGACGCACAGCGGCTCCCAGATCAGGCGGGTGAGGGTGTCGGTCTGGCGGGTTTCGGCGAGGAGTGCGGAGACCGGGCGATCCGGTTCGACGACGAACTTGCAGCTTTTTAGGACACGCATCAGCCGGGCCATGGCGAGCTTGTCGGCAAGGCCGAGGCCGCGGGCGGTGAGGAGGCCCAGCGCCAGATGCAGCGGCGCAGGCAGCGGGGCGGCGCGCAGCTCGCACAGGCCGGGGTAGACCAGCGCCAGCCGGCGGGTTTCGAGCACGTTGGGTTTTACGCCCACCAGCCGCAGCATGCGCAGGGTTTCGGCGTAGGCGCCGAGGAGGATGTGCTGGCCGTTATCGACCCGGTAGCCATCCTTCTCGACCACCCGCGCGCGGCCGCCGAGGGTGCGCGAGGCTTCGAAGAGCGTGACCCGCGCGCCGCCGCGGGCGAGGGTGACGGCTGCCGCAAACCCTGCGTAGCCGCCGCCGACAACGGCGACCTGGGGCGCGAGGCTCATCGGGCGATACCGCTCATGCCCCGAACCACGTCTTGCCGGCGAGCCAGATCTTGCGCAGCGGGGTGAGGGAGGTGCGGCGGTCGAGCACCTGGAAGCCGTCGGCCTCGATCTCGTCGAGGAGGGTGCGGTAGATGGCGGCCATGATGAGGCCCGGGCGCTGGGCCTTGCGGTCTTCGGCCGGGAGCTGGGCGAAGGCCTGCTCGTAGAGCTGGCGGGCGCGCTTCGCCTGGAAGGCCATCAGCTCGCGGAAACCGTCGGAATACTGGCCGTCGAGGATTTGCTTGGCCGGCACGCCAAACTGCTGGAGCTCGTTGATCGGCAGGTAGATGCGGCCCCGGCGGGCGTCCTCACCCACGTCGCGGATGATGTTGGTGAGCTGGAAGGCGAGGCCCAGATCGTGGGCGTACTTGAGCGTCTGGCGGTTGGTGTAGCCGAAGATCTCGGCCGACAGCAGGCCCACCACGCTGGCCACCCGGTAGCAGTAGAGGTTGAGCGCCTTCCAGTCGAGGTAGCGGGTCTGCTGGAGATCCATCTGCATGCCGTCGATGACTTCGAGGAGCAGCTCGCGGGGCAGGTTGAAGCGCTGGATGACGTCCTTCAGGGCCTGGCCGACCGGGTGCTGGGGCGTGCCTTCGTAGATCAGCCCGACCTGATGGCGCCACCAGTCGAGGGTGGTGTGGGCGATCTGCGGGTCCTGGCATTCGTCCACCACGTCGTCCACCTCGCGGCAGAAGGCGTACAGGGCGACGATCGCCTGGCGCCGCTCGGGGGGCAGGAACATGAAGCTGTAGTAGAAGCTGGAGCCGCTGGCGGCGGCTTTCTCCTGGCAGTAGGCGTGGGGATCGGTCATGGGGGCTAGCGGGTGAGTGCGCGCCAGGCGAGGCGCAGCCAGTCGGCTTTGCCGAGGATCGGGCGGTGGTTGAAGACGTCGTAGGCGTTGGCCTCGATCTTGTCGAGCACGCCGAGGCCGCCCTGCACGATGAGGCGCAGTTCCCAGCCGATGCGGCCGGGCAGGCGACGGGCCAGGGGCGCGCCGTGGAGCATCATGGTGCGGGCGCGCTGGATCTCGAAATCCATCAGCGCCGAGAACTGGCGGGTGACCTCGCCCCCGGCGATGCAGGCTTCGGTCACGCCGAAGCGCTCCATGTCGGCCTGGGGCAGGTAGATGCGCTGCTTCTGCCAGTCGATGGCCACGTCCTGCCAGAAGTTGATGAGCTGCAGGCTGGTGCAGATCTGGTCGGACATGGCCAGGTTGTCCGGCGTGGCGGCCTTGTAGAGGTGCAAGAGCAGCCGGCCCACCGGGTTGGCGGAGCGCCGGCAGTAGTCGGCCAGATCGGCGAAATCGGCGTAGCGGGTCTTCACCACGTCCTGGCTGAAGGCGTCGAGCAGGTCGAGGAACAGGCTGATCGGCAGCTTGAATTGCCGGACGTTGTCGGCCAGGCGGTTGAAGATCGGCGCGAGCTTCGGATCGTCGATGGGCTTGCCCTGCTCGATGCAGAACAGCGCCCGGCGGTAGTCGTTGAGGTGGGCGAGGCGCACCATCGGCGGCGCGTCGCCCTCGTCGGCGATGTCGTCGGCCGAGCGCGCGAAGGCGTAGATGGCCTCTACCGGCTCGCGCAGATGCGCGGGCAGCAGGAAGGACGCAACCGGGAAGTTCTCGTAGTGGTCGACGGACATGGGCGGGCGGAGTATACCGGGCTCGGTGCGGCGTGAGGGGCGCGCAGAACTGTAGCGCCTACTGTAGGTCGGACTTCAGTCCGACAGACGAGGATTGCTGAAGCAGTGCTGTCGGACTGAAGTCCGACCTGCAGGAATGGCCCCCGCTCACCGCTCCCCCTCACTCCTTACCGCCGCAATGCTCGAAATCCACGGCCTCTCCCGCCACTTCAACGGCCGCCCGGTACTGGCCGGGATCAACCTCTCCCTCTCGCCCGGCGAATACGTGGCGATCGTCGGTGAATCCGGCGTCGGCAAATCCACGCTGCTCAACCTGATCGCCGGCCTCGACCGGCCCGATGGCGGCACGCTGTCCCTCGACGGCTGCGCCTACGCCGGGCTGGACGAAGACGCGCTCACCCGCCTGCGCCGGGACAAGCTGGGCTTCGTCTTCCAGGCCTTTCATGTGCTGCCCCATCTCACCGTGCGCCAGAACGTGGCGCTGCCGCTATGGCTGCAAGGCGTGGAGGGCGATGCGGCCGACGCGCCCGCGCAGCAGCTCCTCGACGCCGTGGGCCTGGGCGACCGGGCCGGCAGCTGGCCGCGGGAGCTCTCCGGCGGCGAGATGCAGCGGGTCGCCATCGCCCGGGCGCTGGTGCATCGGCCACGGCTGGTGCTGGCCGACGAGCCCACCGGCAACCTGGACCCGGCCAACGGCGCGCGGGTGCTGGATCTGCTCGCCACGCGCATCCGCGAGGCGGGGGCCATCGGCATCCTCGTCACCCACTCGCTGGAGGCGGCCGCCACCGCCGACCGGGTGCTGCGCCTCGACGCCACCGGCCTGCACGGATGAAGGCGCGGATGCTGGCGCCGGTCTTCCTTGGCTCGCTCGGGCGGCGGCGGGTGGCCACGCTGTTCTCCTTCGTCGCCATCGTGCTGGGCGTGGCGCTGGGGATGGCGGTGCAGGTGGTGCATGAGGCGGCGCTGAGCGAGTTTGGCCGCGGCATGCGCAGCCTGGCGGGTCAGGCGGATCTGCAGGTGGCGGGGCCGAAGGGCGGTTTCGACGAAGCCCTTTACACGATTCTCGCTGCGCGACCGGAGGTGGCCGAGGCGAGCCCGCTGGTGGAGCTGGATCTCAAGCTCGTCGGCCGCGACGAAACCCTGCACCTGCTGGGCGTGGATATCTTTGCGCTGGCCCGGGTCGCGCCCCGGCTGCTGCCGCGGCCGCGGGACGAGTCGGCGCGCTTTGCGGTGCTGGAAGATCACGCGCTGTTCATCAGCCACGCCGCGGCCGACGCCCTGGGCGCGCCGCCCGGAAAAAGCCTGCGGGTGCTGGCCGGCGCGGCGGAGGTGGATCTCAAGATTGCCGGCGATCTGCCCGGTGTGGAGGACGGCCGCCGTCTGGCGGTGATGGACATCGCCGCGGTGCAGGCGCGCTTCGGCCGCGTCGGGCGCCTGTCGCGGATCGACCTGAAGCTGGCCGAGGGCGTGATGCCGGACGTCGCCATCGCCCGGCTGCAGCCGCTGCTGCCGGCCGGTGTGGTGGTGACCGCCCCCGAGGCCGCCGAGGACGAAGCGGCCAACCTCTCCCGCGCGTATCGGGTGAATCTCACCATGCTGGCGGCGATTGCGCTGGTGACGGGGGGCTTTCTGGTCTTCTCGGCCCAGGCGCTGTCGGTGGTGCGGCGGCGCACGGAGTTTGCCTTCCTGCGCGCCATCGGCCTTGCCCGGCGGCAGCTTTTTGGCTGGCTGCTGGCCGAAGGGGCAGCGGTGGGGCTGGCCGGTGGCATCGTTGGTGTGGGTGTGGGTTATGGGCTCGCCTGGGGGGCGCTGGCGCTGCTGGGGGGCGATCTGGGGGCGGGATATTTTGCGGGGCTCAAGCCCGCGCTGGTCTTTCAGCCGGGGCTGACGGCGGCTTATGTGGGCTTGGGCGTGCTGGCCGGCGTGGCCGGGGCGTGGCTGCCGGCGCGGGAGGCGGCCACCGTGGCACCGGCCCGGGCGCTCAAGGCCGGCGACGAGGCGGCGCTGCTGTCGGGCCGCGGGCGACCATTGGTCGGGCTCGCGCTGCTGGTGGCGAGCGTGGCGGCGTGCTGGATTCCGCCGCTGGATGGCCTGCCCGTGGGCGGCTATCTGGCCGTGGCCTGCCTGCTGGCCGGGGGCGTGCTGCTGTTGCCGGCCGTGGCGGCGGGGCTGGCGCGGCTGCTGCCCGATCACGGCCCGGTGCCGGCCCGGCTGGCGGCGGCCCGCCTGGGCGCGGCCCCCGGCCATGCGGTGGTGGCGGCGGCCGGCGTGCTGGCGAGTGTGGCGCTGGCGGCGGCGATGGCGATCATGGTTGCGTCCTTCCGGGATTCGGTGGATGAGTGGCTGACCCAGCTGCTGCCGGCCGATCTTTACCTGCGCACCAGCCGCAGCGCCTCCAGCGGTTTTCTCGATCCCGCCCAGCAGGCGCGCATCGCCGCGGTGCCTGGCGTGGCGGAGCTGCGCTTCACGCGGATGGACAGCCTGCGCCTGGCGCCGGGACATCCACCGGTGGCGCTGCTGGCGCGCCCTCTGTCGCCCGACGGCGCCGGCCTGCCCCTGGTGGGCGCGGCGGTGCCGGGGCAGAGCGGGGTGACGATCTGGATCTCCGAAGCCGTGCAGGACATGCTCGGCTGGCGCCCGGGCGACGCGGTGACGCTGCCCCTCGCCGGGCGCAGCGTGCCGGTGCACGTGGGCGGGGTGTGGCGGGATTACGCCCGCCAGACCGGCGCGGTGATGATCGATTTGGCCGATTACCGGCGCCTCACCGGCGACCCGCTGGCGAGCGATGTGGCGATCTTCCTGAAGCCCGACGCGGCTCCGGCGGCGGTGGAGGCGGCGCTGCTCGCCACTGCACCGGCCGGGGCGCTGGAGGTGGCCCGGCCGGGCGAGATCCGCGCCATCACCCTGCGCATCTTCGACCGCACCTTTGCGGTCACTTATCTGCTGGAGGCGGTGGCCGTGGCGATCGGCCTTGCCGGCGTGGCGGCGAGCTTTGCGGCCCTGGCGGCGGCCCGGCGGCGGGAGTTCGGGATGCTGCGCCACCTGGGCCTGACCCGCCGCCAGATTGGCTGGATGCTGGCTCAGGAGGGCGCGCTGGCGGCCGGTGTGGGCGTGCTCGCCGGGCTGGCCGTGGGGGGCGCCATCGGGCTGGTGCTGATCGAGGTGGTCAATCGGCAGAGCTTCCACTGGAGCATGGATCTGCATGTGCCCTGGCTGTCGCTGACGGTGTTCGGCGCGGGGCTGGTGGCCCTCGGGGCCGGCGCGGCCGTGCTCGCCGGGCGGCAGGCGATGCGTCAGGACGCGGTACTGGCGGTGCGGGAGGATTGGTGATGGGACTACAGTGCAAAACGGGGGCCATGCAGCGCAGCGCTGCATGCGTGCACTTTTTAAGTGCAACACCCGAGTTCGGAACTTCAACGATGCTGAAAAAAGCATCGGCGCCGGAGTTCCGAACTCGACGATTGCTGCTTTTTGCTGCAACGATGCACCTATCAAGTGCATTTGCGGAGCTTCGAGCTCCGGCATTGATGCTTTTTGCAGCAATGGTGAAGCTCGGAACTGCGACGGTGCAGTTCAGAACTGCAATCGCAGCGCGATGGGCTCTGGCGATGCAGGCCGGCGCCCGGCACCCACGCCCGGGACGGGGCCGGTCCGTCCGCCCCGCTGCAACAGGCCTGCCCGACGCCGGAGGCGTGGCATGAAGCACGGCGCAAACCCCCATGGGATGCGCCGTCGCCTGCTGCTGGCGCTGGCGACCCTGCCTGGCTGGGGGGCGGCGCGGGCGGCGGATTTTGCCCCGGTGCTCCCCGGGCGGCGGCTGGTGTTTCCGGCGGATCACGGCGCCCATCCGGATTTCCGCACCGAGTGGTGGTATGCCACCGGCTGGCTGGCGCTGCCGGATGGGCGTCCGCTGGGTTTTCAGGTGACTTTCTTCCGGGTGCGAACCGGTGTCGGCGAGGGCAGCCCCAGCGCCTTCGCGCCGCGCCAGCTGGTGATGGCCCACGCGGCAATCGCCGACCCGCAACTGGGGCGCCTGCGCCATGACGAGCGCTCGGCCCGGGTGGGCTTCGGCCGCGCCGGCTTCGAGACCGGCCGCACGGCCGTGTGGTGCGGCGACTGGCGCTTTGCGCTGGAGGGCGGGCGCTACCGGGCGGAGGTGCGCGCGGCGGATTTCGCCTACGCGCTGGATCTGACGCCCGATGGCCCGCCGCTCCTCAACGGCAAGGCCGGCTTCTCGGCCAAGGCGCCCGATCCGCGCCACGCCAGCTACTACTACAGCCGGCCCCAGCTGGCGGTGAGCGGCACGGTGACGCTGGATGGCCGCAGCCAGCCGGTGACCGGCAAGGCCTGGCTGGATCACGAGTGGTCCAGCGAGCTGATGCCCGAAGGCGCCCAGGGTTGGGACTGGCTGGGCGCCAACCTCGACGACGGCAGCGGCCTGATGGCCTTCCGGATGCGTGGGCAGGACGGCAATCCGATGTGGTCCGCGGCCAGCTGGCGGGCGGCCGATGGCACGGCGCGCATCCTCACGCCTGCGGATGTGCGCTTCGAACCCCTGCGCGAATGGCGATCCCCCCGCACCGGCATCCGTTACCCGGTGGCCTGGCGGCTGACCGTGGCGGGCCGGGTGTTCGAACTGCAACCCCTCATCGACGACCAGGAACTCGACAGCCGCCGCTCCACCGGCGCGGTGTACTGGGAGGGCGCCGTGCGCCTGCTGGAAGGCAGCCCCCCCGGCCGCGAGGTGGGGCGGGGGTATCTGGAGATGACGGGGTATGGGGAGCGGATTAGGGTGGGGTGAGAGTTCCCCCGGTGCTGTGTAAGCAAATTTAACTGGTGTCTACACACCGGATGAGGCAGCAAGTGACTTGGCTCGAGAGATCATTCGACGAACGTCAGAGGAGGCATTTATTGGAGTTAACTCGATATTGGGGTGCTTTGCGCTGAAGACGCGGAATACTTCGTCAGCGAAAGCTTGACCGATGGATGTCACTCCGGTGAAATCAAGCATGACGACCTTGAATCGGTCGATTCTCGACAGTAGCCGCTTGGCTTGCGATCGAGAGACTAAATTGTCGTCCCCATATTGCATCAGTCTGACGGGGACTACCGTCTTGTTGAAGCCGTAGTCCTCTCCCGAAGAGAACTTGTCGAAGACTTTCTTGGTGGTCCGCGCAGTATGGTTGTGTAGCGTCATTGTTACCAAGGTACCTTCTTGCGGACGGTTTCGTTGGAGAATCCAATCCTCTTTCTTGTCAAACTGATGTGAGAAAAATACTTCTCCAGAGAGAATGTCAAACTCATCAAACATTCGTGACGAAAAAAAGATGCCTTCGCCCGAGTGGTTGGCCGGATCAGTCGTTAGCTTGCCTTTGGCCAGTTCTAGTACCGCGTGCCGCTCATCAACCAAATCGAGCGCGCTTCGAATCTTCTTGAAGATGCCGACACCGTTGTCGTAGATAGTCACGGTCGTAGATGCCGCGGTCTTTTTCACAGATATGAGAACGTCACTGGCATCCGAGTGGTCGATCACGTTGTTAAGCATCTCGGTGAAACCATAGTGCCAAATGTTCAGGACGTTTCTTGGCAGCTTTTCTAGCCGTGGCGCAACGTCGTTACGCCAAACTGAGTCTTCGGTCAGTGATGGTGTAAGCTCGTATTGATGACTCCATTGCAGCAATGGAGCAAGACGATAGAGCTTACTTCGCGTATTCCCGCTGACCACAACAGCCCCTTCGTCAACCAAGCGCTTTAGGTGCTTGTGGACGGCCTGCCTTGAGCAGGCGAATTTCTCTGCCGCGATGCGTACAACATCTGATGGATGCGCATCAATGTTCTCGATAAGAAATTTACGTACGGGTTCTCCGCCGGTTCGGACTGCGGGCATTTGTCAACCTCCTTTTGTTGTATTGTCAACGTTTCTGTCGTCTTGTCAACTGAGATCTGTGAAGTTTAAATCGCCCAGAATTGCATAGTTGTGTGCTGAGCTGCATTGGGTCCCTCGGGTAACGTGCGGTACGAGTGATGGAGCGCCCGCTTGTGAAGCGTGGCTAAACGACGTGAACTTGAAAGTCTCATTTTGTGCCTCATCTATGCCGCAGACAGAAATCCGGAGGCCCTATGCGCTACGACAAGTTCACCACCAAATTCCAGCAAGCCCTCGCCGATGCCCAGAGCCTCGCGGTGGGCAACGATCAGCAGTTCATCGAGCCCCAGCACCTGCTGCTGGCGCTCCTCAATCAGGACGACGGCAGCACTGCATCGCTCTTGCAGCGGGCCGGCGTGAATGGCGCCGGGCTGAAGGCGGCGCTCGTGAAGGCGCTGGAGCGTCTGCCCAAGGTGCAGGGCCACGGCGGCGAAGTGTCCGTCGGGCGTGATCTGGGCAACCTGCTCAACCTCACCGACAAGGCCGCTCAGCAGCGCGGCGACGAGTTCATCGCCAGCGAGATATTCCTGCTGGCCCTGGCTGACGACAAGGGCGAGACCGGCCGCCTGCTGAAGGAACACGGCCTGACCAAGAAGGCGCTGGAGCAGGCCATCGATGCCGTGCGCGGCGGCCAGAACGTGGGCAGCGCCGACGCCGAGAGCCAGCGCGAGGCCCTGAAGAAGTATTGCGTCGATCTGACCGACCGCGCCCGCCAGGGCAAGCTCGACCCGGTGATCGGCCGCGACGACGAGATCCGCCGGGCGATCCAGATCCTGCAACGTCGCACCAAGAACAACCCGGTGCTGATCGGCGAGCCGGGCGTGGGCAAGACGGCCATCGTCGAGGGCCTGGCCCAGCGCATCATCAATGGCGAAGTGCCCGAAACCCTCAAGGGCAAGCGCGTGCTGGTGCTCGACATGGCCGGGCTGCTGGCCGGCGCCAAGTACCGTGGCGAGTTCGAGGAGCGCCTGAAGGCGGTGCTCAACGACATCGCCAAGGACGAAGGCCGGATCATCCTGTTCATCGACGAGATCCACACCATGGTGGGCGCCGGCAAGGCCGAGGGCGCCATCGACGCCGGCAACATGCTCAAGCCCGCGCTGGCCCGGGGCGAGCTGCACTGCATCGGCGCCACCACGCTGGACGAATACCGCAAGTACATCGAGAAGGACGCCGCGCTGGAGCGCCGCTTCCAGAAGGTGCTGGTGGATGAACCGAGCGTGGAATCGACCATCGCCATCCTGCGTGGCCTGCAGGAGAAGTACGAACTCCACCACGGCGTGGACATCACCGACCCGGCCATCGTCGCCGCGGCCGAGCTGTCCCACCGCTACATCACCGACCGCTTCCTGCCCGACAAGGCGATCGACCTGATCGACGAGG
>NZ_CALAYQ010000139.1:0-32613 GCF_937894855.1 uncultured Zoogloea sp. | reverse complement strand
CTCGAACGGTGAATGATCCACCTATCGAGGTGTCCGTGGAAATTAGACCACTACAAATGGCGTGCGGTGTTTTTTTGTCCTCCCGCCCAGCCCGGCGCTTCGCCGCCAAGGCCGAAAGCCCTTCCCGCAACGCCCGCCCCCTTGCCCCCACGGTCATCTGCTTTGCGCCCCCGCTGAAAAGCCTTGCGGCCGCCGCTCAACGCTGCGCGAGCAAAGCTCCGGACTTCGGACCGCGAGGCTTCTTGCTTCGCGGGCAAGGCAGATAACCTTGCGCCCCGAGCGGAAAGCCCGCCCTCCGGACCAAAAAGCCTCGAACGCAAGGTGAATGGCAACGGAGGGCAAGGCCCGGAGCCTCGCGGGGGGAGGACGGGGCTTTGCGGGGGAAGCAGCCCGCGCGGGTTGATCGGGCAGGGGTTGTCGGACTGAAGTCCGACCTACAGGTTCGTGCCTTACGGCACCGCCAACCACCAATCCGACCCTGTACGTCAGACTTCAGGCCGACAGCACCGGTTGAACTGGCCACCGCTTGCCGAGCTGAAATCCGACCTACAGGTTCGTGCCTTACGGCCAACCACCAATCCCATCCTGTAGGTCGGACTTCAGTCCGACATCACGGCAATCCGAACGACGGGTGCGTGCCCTACGGCACCACCACCGCCAGCCGACGCTCCAGCGTGATGCCTTCGGGCGAGACGGTCGCGCCCAGGGCGATGACCTCGACGCCGGCGGCCAGCGCGTCGCGCAGGGCCTGGCCGTAGGCGGGGTCGATGGGGTCGGCGGGGCGGACTTCGGTGACGTCGCCGCGCTGCACACAGAAGACCAGCACCGCCCGGCTGCCGGCGGCGACCATTGCGGACATCTCGCGCAGGTGTTTGGCGCCGCGGGTGGTGACGGCATCCGGGAAGTAGCCCACGCCGCCCTCGACGGCGGCGGTGACGTTCTTGACCTCCACGTAACAGTCGGGCCGGCCGGGGGCCTGGAGCAGCAGGTCGATGCGGCTGCCTTCGCCGTATTTCTGCTCGGGGCGGATGGTGGGATAGCCGGTGAGTTCGGGCACCGTGCCGGCCTCGATGGCTTCGCGCACCAGGCCGTTGCTGCGCCCGGTGTGCACGCCGACGATCACGCCGGGGGCCGTCTCGACCAGCTCCCACGTCCAGCGCAGCTTGCGCGCCGGGTTGTCGGCCGGCGACAGCCACACCCGCATCCCGGCGTCCTTGCAGCCCTGCATGGAGCCGGTGTTGGGGCAGTGGGCGGTGACGAGACCGTCGGCCGTCTCCACGTCGGCGAGGAAACGCTGGTAACGCCGGACGAGGCGGCCTTCGAGCAGAGGGGTGGGGAAAAGCATGGGTAGTGGGTAATAGGTAATGGGGAGTGGGGGTCAGGATCGACGCTTTTGCGCTGGCGACCGGCAGCGCACAGGGTATCAGCCCGGCCCTAATTCCCACTTCCCACTTCCCACTCCCCACTACCCACTCCCCACTACCCCCCTCCCAACATCCACAGCAACCCGCTCACCGTGAAGAACGACGCCGTGGTGGCGGCCACCAGGGCGGCGGCGCTGACGCCTTCCTGGCCGAACTTCTGGCTGAGCAGCGGGTAGATCGACAGCATCGGCATGCCGGCGTTGAGGATGGCGGCGGTGGCGAGCTGGGGTTTGTTGCCGGGCGAGAGGGTGAGCAGCGCGAACAGGCACAGGGGGTGGATCAGCAGCTTGCCGGCGACGATCAGCGAGATGTCGCCGAGCATGCCGCGCACGTTGAGCCCGGCCAGGGTGCCGCCGATGCAGAACAGCGCCACCGGGGCGGATGCGGTGGAGAGCATGTCCACCGCCTTGGCCACCGGCAGCGGCAGGGGCACGCCGACCAGCGTCCACAGCACGCCGGCGCCCATCGCCAGGATGAAGGGGTTGCGGGTGAGGCGGCGCAGGATCTCCTTGAGCACCGCCGTCCAGCGCTGCTTGCCGCTGCCGGCCACCTCGGCCAGGGTGAGGAGCAGCGGCATCATCACCAGCCCCTCGACCAGCGCATACACCGCCAGCGCGCTGCCCGCCAGCGGGCCCATCACCTGCTGGGCGATGGGGTAGCCGATGAAGGCGCTGTTGGACATGGACGCCCCCAGGGCCTGCACCGCGCCGGTCTGCAGGCTGCGCCCGCGCAGGAGGCAGGCCGCGCCCAGGGCGATGCCCGCCGCCAACAGCGAGCCGAGGGTGTAGATGAGGAGCAGGTGGCCATCGACCAGATCGCCCAGCGCCCGGGCCGACATGGCCTTGAAGAGCAGTGCCGGCAGGGCCACGTTGATGACGAAGACGCCCAGCGGGCGCATCTCGGCGCGGGTGAGGAGGCCGAAGCGCACGGCCGCGAAGCCCACGCCGATGATGAGGAAGATCGGGCCGGTGATGCCCAGGATGGTCAGCAAGGTGGTCTCGACGGAGGGGGCGCAGGGCGGGATTGTAGGTGTTCGCCCCCGGGGGATAAATCGGGCTGCCGAACATCACTGTTCAGCGGCGCCCAACAGTGCCGCTCCGAGGGCGGTTCAGGGCAGCGCGGCGCACATCTCGGCCAGCCAGTCGACGAACACCCGCAGCCGCGGCGAGAGGTGGCGGTTTTGCGGGTATACCGCCGACAGGGGCAGCGGCGGCGGCTGATAGGCCTGCAGCACCTCGACCATCGCGCCGGCGGCGAGCTGCCGCACCACGTGGTAGCGCGGCACCTGGATGAGCCCGAAGCCGGCCTCGCAGGCGGCCACGTAGGCGTCGCCGTTATTGACGGCCAGCCGCGAGCGCAGGCTGCGGCTCTCGAGCCGGCCGTCGATCAGGAACTCGAAGGGCACCGACTTGCCGGTGGAGGCCGAAAGGTAATCCACCGCCTCGAAGCGCTCGAGATCGGCCGGGCGGGCCGGCTGGCCGTGGCGGGCGATGTAGGCGGCGCTGGCGCAGCACACCTGGGGCAGCGCGGTGAGGCGCCGGGCCACCAGCGACGAGTCGCGCAGCTCGCCGATGCGCAGCACGCAATCGACGCCTTCGCCGATCAGGTCGATCTGGCGGTCGGTGAGGGAGAGCTCCACCGACACCTCGGGGTAGCGGGCGCAGAAATCGGGCAGCGCGGGGATCAGCACCAGCCGCCCGAAAGAGGTGGAGGCATCCACCCGGAGCCGCCCCTGGGGGTGATGGGCGGCCTGGGAGAAGGCGGCCTCCACGTCCTCCACGTCGGCCAGGATGGCGAGGCAGCGGGCGTAGTAGGCGTCGCCATCCAGCGTGGTGCGCACCTGGCGGGTGGTGCGCTGGAGCAGGCGCACACCCAGGTGGGCCTCGAGCTGCTTGATGATCTGGGTGGCAGAGGCGCGGGGCAGGTCGAGCTTTTCGGCGGCGCGGCTGAAGCTGCCCAGCTCGACGATGCGGGTGAACAGCTGCATGGCCTGGAAGCGGTCCATCGGGGCTCCGATTGTTTGCGAAACAAAAACAGTGTTGCTGTTTACGGCGCATTTATCAATGCCGGAGCACCACCCATAATCCAGCCGACATCCTGCAAGACAAGGCCATACACCATGGAATACGTGCGTTTCGGCTCGACCGGCCTGAAGGTCTCCCGCCTGTGCCTGGGCTGCATGACCTACGGCACGCCCGACTGGCGCCCGTGGGTGCTCGACGAGGCCGCCAGCCGGCCCTTCATCCGTCAGGCGCTCGACCTGGGCATCAACTTCTTCGACACCGCCGACATGTATTCGCGGGGCGAGAGCGAGGCGATCCTCGGCCGGGCGATCCGCGAATACACCCGCCGCGACGACGTGGTGCTGGCCACCAAGGTGTTCTACCCGATGAGCGACAAGCCCAACGACCGCGGCCTGTCGCGCAAGCACATCCTGGCGAGCATCGACGCTTCGCTGCGGCGCCTGGGCACGGATTACCTGGATCTCTACATCATCCACCGCTTCGACCCCCACACGCCCATCGAGGAGACGCTGGAGGCGCTGGACACCGTGGTGCGCTCGGGCCGCGCCCGCTACATCGGCGCCTCGTCAATGTTTGCGTGGCAGTTCATGCAGCTGCTGGCCCACCAGCGGGCCCACGGCCTGGCGCGCTTCGTGTCGATGCAGAACCACTACAACCTGGCCTACCGCGAGGAAGAGCGCGAGATGCTGCCCCTGTGCCGCGACCAGGGCATCGCCGTCACCCCGTGGTCGCCCCTGGCCCGCGGGCTCCTGGCCGGCAGCCGCGGCAGCGGCACCAGGCGCGACGAGACCGACAACCTGGCCCACGGCTGGTACAACCAGCAGGCGATGGAAGACGCCATCGTGGGCGCCGTGCAGCAGGTGGCCGAGGCCCGCGGCGTACCGGCCGCGCAGGTGGCGATCGCCTGGGCCGCCAGCCGGCCGGGCATCACCGCCCCGCTGATCGGCGCTTCCAAGGCCCATCACCTGCCGGACGCCGTCGCCGGCATCCAGCTCGAGCTCAGCGCGGATGAAGTCGCGCTGCTCGAGGCGCCCTACCGCCCCCGCCCCGTCGCAGGCCACGAATGAACACCGCTGCCACCTCTGCCGCGCCGGCCGGGCTCCTCCGCGACCTGTCGATCCCGGCGGTGGCCGCCGGCTTTCTGGCGGTGCTGATCTCGTATTCGGGCCCGCTGATCATCTTCTTCCAGGCGGCCCAGTCCGCCGGCGTGGCGCCGGAGATGATCTCGTCGTGGGTGTGGGGCATCTCCATCGGAGCGGCGATCTCGGGCATCTTTCTGTCGTGGGTGCTGAAGGTGCCGGTGGTCACGGCGTGGTCGGCGCCGGGCACTGCGCTGCTGGTCACCCTGTTTCCGGGGCTGTCGCTGAACGAGGCGGTGGGGGCTTACCTCGTCACCGCCGCGGTGTTGTTCGTGATCGGCATCACCGGCACCTTCGACCGCCTGCTGCGCCACGTGCCCAAGGGCGTGGCGGCGGGGATGATGGCCGGCATCCTGTTCCAGTTTGGCGCCAACGCCTTCAAGGCGGCGGGCTCGATGCCGCTGCTCACCTTCGGGATGGTGGCGGCCTATCTGCTGCTCAAGCGCTTCGTGCCGCGCTACTGCATGGTGCTGGTGCTGCTGGTGGGCATCGGGCTGGCGGTGGGCATCGGCGGGGCGGATCTGTCTGGCGTGAAGCTGTCGCTCGCCACGCCCCAGTTCATCGCGCCGGAATTCACCTGGAGCGCCACCCTCAGCTTTGCGCTGCCGCTGATCCTGGTGAGCCTCACCGGCCAGTTCCTGCCGGGAATGGCGATCCTGCATGGCTCGGGCTATCCGACGCCGGCCCGGCCGATCCTCGCCGCCACCAGCATCGCCTCGGTGATCGTGGCCTTCTTCGGCGGCATCACCATCGTGATCGCGGCGATCACCGCCGCCCTGTGCACCGGCAAGGACGCCCACGAAGACCCCTCGAAGCGCTACGTGGCGGGCATCGCCAACGGGGCGTTCTACCTGATCGGCGGCTTCTGCGGCGCCACCATCGTGTCGCTATTCACCCTGCTGCCGAAGGAGTTCGTGGCGGTGCTGGCGGGCCTCGCGCTGATCGGCGCGATCACCGCGAACCTGATGGGCACCATCACCCAGGAAGACCACCGGGAAGCCTCGGTCATCACCTTTCTCGCCACCGCCTCGGGCATGAGTTTCCTGGGGCTCGGCTCGGCCTTCTGGGGCGTGGTGATCGGCATCGCGGCGTATTTCGTGCTGCATCGGGTGAAGCCGGCGGCCGCCACAAAATAGTTCATCCAATATGCGTCGCCGGCATTCACTTTTGAGTGGCCAGCGCCGTAGATGGAGGGACCGGCTTCCCAGGGGAGGGAAGTCACCCTTCAAGGAATCAGGATGGACGAAGCAAGCCGCATCCGCCGGGCGCAGACCCGGGTGGAAGATGCCCGCGAGGCGGTGCGCGCGTTTCACGCGGGCGTGGTCCAGGACGACATGGCGCTGGTGGTGTTCTTCTGCGCCAGCAGCTACGACCTGGACGCGATTGCCGACGAGATGCGCCGCTGCTTTGCCGGGGTGCAGGTGGTCGGGTGCACGTCGGCGGGCGAGATCGGCCCCGGCGGCTATCTCGAGCACAGCCTCGCCGGGGTGAGCTTCGGGGCCCGCGATTTCACCGCCGCATCAGGCTGCATCACCGGGCTGCAGGATTTCGACGCCGCCGCCGGCCAGGCGCTCGCCCGTCATCTGCAGGGCCAGCTCGACGCGGCCACCGGCAGCAAGTCGGCGGCAAACCGCTTCGCGCTGCTGTTGATCGACGGGCTGTCGGTCCGCGAGGAGGCGGTCACCCGCGCCATCCAGAGCGCCCTGGGCGTGACGCCGCTGGTGGGCGGCTCGGCGGCCGACGGCTCGGAGCTCGGCCGGACGCTGGTCTATGCCGACGGACAGTTCCACAACGACGCCGCGGTGCTCACCCTGGTGGCCACGTCGCTGCCCTTCCGGCTGTTCGACACCCATCACTTCGAACCCACCGACGAGCGCCTGGTGGTGACCTCAGCCGATCCGGCCCGGCGCGTCGTGCGCGAGATCAACGGGCTCCCGGCGGCCCAGGAATTTGCCCGCATCCTCGGCGTTGCGCAGGCCGCGCTCACCCCCGAACACTTCGCCGGCTCGCCGGTGATGGTCATCATTGGCGGCGCCAGCTACATCCGCTCCATCCGGAAGGCCAACCCCGACGGCAGCCTGACCTTCTTCTGCGCCATCGAGAATGGCCTGATCCTGCGGGTCGGGCGCAGCCTCGACCTCCACGCCAACCTGCAGGGCGCCCTGGCGCGGGTGCGTGGCGAGATCGGCCCGCCGCAGCTCGTGCTCGGCTGCGACTGCGTGCTGCGCCGGGTGGAGATCCTGCAAAGCGCCGACCGGGACGCGATCACCGCGGCGCTGCAGGGCAGCAACATCATCGGCTTCAACACCTACGGCGAGCAGTTCCGCGGCGTGCATCTCAACCAGACCCTGGCGGCGATCGCCATCGGCGCCGCGGGCCCGGAGGTGAAACGTGGCTGACCGCGACCAGACCGCCGAAATCGCCGCCCTGAAGGCCGAGAACATCCGCCTCCAGAAGATCATCGACGCGCTGATGGAGAACGCCGAACGCAGCAGCGGCCTCCAACATTCCGACTTCAGCCTGTTCCAGACCGCGATCCTGCTCGAAGACCAGGTCAACCTGCGCACCGCCGAACTGCAGGCCGCCCTGCGCGACAACGAGCGCATGACCCACGCCCTGCGGGCCTCGGAAGAACGCTTCCGCAGCCTCGCCAACCAGTCGATGATCGGCATCGTCACCGTCGAGGACGGCCGCATCACCTACACCAACGAGCGCTTCGATGCGGTGTTCGGCTACGCCGCCGGCGAGCTGGTCGGTCGCTCGCCCGCAGCGCTCGTCATCGCCGAGGACCGGGCCCAGGTGGCCGAAGCCATGGCGCGCCAGCTGAACAGCGACAGCGCCGGCGTTGGCCAGCTTGCCCGCGGCCTGCGCAAGGACGGCAGCGTGATCTACATCGAGGTGCTCGGCAGCGTGATGACCACCGGCTCGCACCGCTCGCTGATCGGCCTCGTCCAGGACGTGAGCGACCGGGTGCGCGACAGCCGGCGGATCAAGCAGCTGATGCGCGAGCAGCAGGCCATCCTGAACAGCAACATCGTCGGCTTCGTGAAGCTCAAGGCGCGCCGCTTCGTGTGGGCCAACGAAGCCTTCCGGCGGATGCTCGGCTACACCGAGGCCGAACTCCTCGGCCGCTCGACCCGCCTCATCTACCCCGACCAGAAAGCCTACGAAAACCTCGCCCAGGAAGCCTACGGCACCATGCGGGCCGGCCAGACCTTCCGCACCGAGGTGCAGCTGATGCGCAAGGACGGCAGCGTCGGCTGGTACCGGCTGGACGGCGAACTGCTCTACCCGGGCAGCGACGAATCCATCTGGGCCTTCTTCGACGTGACCGAGCGCAAGGCCATGCTCGACGAGCTGGAAGGCCACCGCCATCACCTGGAGGCGCTGGTGTTCAACCGCACCACCGAGCTGGCCGCCGCCCGCGACGCCGCCGAGGCCGCCAGCCGCGCCAAGAGCATGTTCCTGGCCAACATGAGCCACGAACTGCGCACGCCCCTCAACGGCATCATGGGCATGACCAACCTCGCCCTGCGCCGCACCACAGACCCGACCCTCGCCAACCAGCTCGGCAAGAACCTCCAGTCGGCCCGGCAGCTGCTGGGGATCATCGACGACGTGCTGGACATCGCCCGCATCGAGGCCGACACCCTCACCCTCGAAGAAGCGCCGTTCTCCCTGCGCGGCGTGCTCGGCGAAACCCTCGGCGGCTTCGAGGCCGAAGCCCGCCGCAAGGGGCTGGCGCTGGAACACCAGCTGCCGCCGGGCCTGCCCGACGCGCTGCTGGGCGACGCCCGGCGCCTCGGCCAGATCCTGCGCAACCTGGTGGATAACGCGATCAAGTTCTCCGAGCGCGGCACCGTCAGCGTGCAGGCCGGGCTCGCCGAGGAAGACGGCTTCAGCCTGCTGCTGCGCATCGAGGTGAGCGACCAGGGCATCGGCGTGGAGCCCGAGCAGCAGGCCCGCCTGTTCCAGCCTTTCGTGCAGGCCGACGGCTCGATCACCCGCAAGTTCGGCGGCACCGGGCTCGGGCTCATCATGGTCAAGCGCCTCGCCCGGCTGATGGGCGGCGACGCCGGCATGCACAGCGAACCCGGCAACGGCAGCACCTTCTGGCTGACCGCCAGGCTCAAGCGCACCGACCGCACCGACGAGCCACTCGCCCCGGCCGACATCCCGGACGACGATGACGACCCGCTGGCCCTACTTCAGCAGCACTTCGGTGGCCTGCACGTGCTGGTGGTCGATCAGGACCCGGTCAACCGGGATTTCGCGTGCTTCGCCCTAGAGGATGCAGGCATGAGCCACGACCTGGCCGGCAGCGCCGACGAGGCCCTGACGCTGGCCCGCGCCCGGCCCTGCGGGCTGGTGCTGCTGGCGCTGGATCTCGGCACCGAGGACGGCGTGGGCATCGCCCAGGCTCTGCGCCGCCTGCCGGGCATGGCCGACGTGCCGATCCTCGCCATGAGCAGCGGCCCGGCCGCCAACGAGCAGCTCCGCTGCCACGATGCCGGCCTCTCCGGCCCGGTGGCGAAGCCGGTCACCCCCGACGCCCTCGGCCGGCACATCCTGCGCTGCCTGCGCCGGCGCTAACCGCCCAAATGAAAAGGGCCACCGGTAAGGTGGCCCACTGGGCAGCGCGATGCCGGGGTGATGCGCGCGGCCCTGCGAAAGCCGCGCCCCGGCTGTCGGATGGCGCCATCCTAGCCGTGAGAACGCCGCTCGTCCTCGGCGATGTGACGCTTGGCGTAGTTATACAGATAGCCCGCCATCACGACGACAAAACCGATCGTGAACATACTCAGCAGGCCGATATCGGTACTGAACAATTCTTTCCAGGCCATGGTGCTCTCCCTTTCAATCGTTGAAGTGTGGATTCGCAAAAGCTGTCCGAATCACCGTCTCTGTGGGGGAGTGCACTGCCCCTGTGGTCACTGACTGCCAGGCGCCTCTCCGTGCTGCGCAGCCCGATGCGCAGAAGAGGATGCCCGGGACCGGGGCTTATTGTTCGGGGGGCCGGGCAGCCCCCCGTTTGAATCAACTGCTTAACGAGGCAACAGGAAGGCCGTCTTCTCGCGGACCGACACCGTCGGATCGTCCATCGCCTTCACTTCAATATAGACCGTGTTGGAACCCGGCTTGCCCGACTCGGGCGGAACCGCCACCTCGACGGTAACCGACTTGAGCCCGGCCGCATCGACCTCGAAGGGCTTGTCGGGGCTGATCCGGACGCCGTCCAGGCCGCTCACCGACAGGGCGAAGCTGCGGGACTTCTCGGTCATGTTCATCACGTGCAGGTTGTAGACGTTGGCGATCATGCCGTCGTCCACCTCGCGGCTGAGGGTCGAGCGGTCCTTGATCACATCGACCCGCAGCGTGGAGCGCGTGGCGAGGCCGTAGGCGAAGGCAACGCAGATCGCCACCAGCACCCCGGCGTAGATCATGATCCGCGGGCGCATCACGTGGCCGAGGATCTCCTTGCTGCCCCAGTGGCGCTTCATGGCGTTTTCGGTGGTGTAGCGGATCAGCCCCTTCGGGTAATCCATCTTTTCCATCACCTGGTCGCAGGCATCGATACAGGCGGCGCAGCCGATGCACTCGTACTGCATGCCGTTGCGGATGTCGATGCCGGTCGGGCACACCTGCACGCAGATCCCGCAATCGACGCAGTCGCCCTTGTTCAGGGTCTTGGGGTCGGCGCCCTTCTTGCGCGCACCGCGGGGTTCGCCGCGTTCCGGGTCGTAGGTGATGACCAGGGTGTCAGGGTCGAACATCACGCCCTGGAAGCGGGCATACGGGCACATGTATTTGCACACCTGCTCGCGCATCACGCCGGCGAACAGGTAGGTGAAGCCACCGTAGAAGAAGATCCAGAAGAGCTCCCACGGGCCGAAGCTGAAGGTCATCGCCTCATTGACGAGTTCCTTGATCGGGGTGAAGTAGCCCACCAGGGTGAAGCCCGTCCAGAGGGACAGCGCGCCCCAGGCGCCAAACTTGGCGGCCTTGATGCCCAGCTTGCGGGCGCTCATGGGCGCCTGGTCGAGCTTCATGCGCTGGCTGCGGTTGCCTTCGATCTTCTCCTCGATCCACATGAAGATCTCGGTGTAGACCGTTTGCGGACAGGCGTAGCCGCACCACAGCCGCCCCGCCACCGCGGTGAAGAAGAACAACGAATACGCGCTGATGATGAGCAGGATCGCCAGGAAGAACACGTCCTGGGGCCAGAACACCCAGCCGAAGATGTAGAACTTGCGCTCGACCACGTCGAGCAGCACGGCCTGCCGGCCGTTCCACGGCAGCCAGCACAGGCCGTAGAAGATCAGCTGGGTGGCCCACACGAGAATCCACCGCCAGGTTGCAAAGCGGCCGGTCACCGCCCGGGGATAGACCTTCTGCCTTACCGCATACAGGGTGTCCTCCGCCTCGCTAGCGGCCTTGGCCGACGCGTCGGACTTCTTTTGAGCTAGGTTTTCTGGCTGATTCATGATGGCAATGCAAAAGTGTTTGAATGTCTGACTCGAAAACGCCCTGAACCCGCCCCGGGAATCACGCACCGGGCTTTGTTCAACTTCACGACTCCAGTCGCCATACGCAACGGCACAACATCGGGTTCGCCACGGTCCGGACGGGCTGGCATCAGGGTTTGATGCACAAGCGGCGATCCCGTTCGTGGCGGATGATCAACAACCCTGAATCAACATTCGTGCCAGGCAACGGCAGAGCCGGATTTCTTTCTGGATCAGTCACTTGCTCGTGGCAGTCACGACCAGGCTCCGCCAGGCAGGGGATTATGGCAGCCTGTTGGCAGAGATGTGGCACAGCTTGGCAGTAGCGGACCGGTGACCTGTGTCGGTGCCGGCGGCGCACAAGTCTGCCAGGCCGGACACGACGACCGCCAGCCGCCCGATGGTTTTGTCGAAGTAGGCATTACGAAGCACCGCATTCGTCGCGTCAACCGCCTTTTCGAGCAGGGCCGTCGCACTGGCTTCGCGCAGCACTCAAACCCGGACGCCGGGGGAGAAGCCACCCACGGGCGGGGCGCTGCGTCGGCGCAAACAAGAATGGGCCGGACCTTTCGATCCAGCCCATTGATTTGCGGCCCGCGAGGGCGCCGGATCAGCCGAAGCTGTCGCCCATCAGGGTGTTGAACCAGGTGGTCATCTGGCGGAAGTTGTCGTTGCTGATGGTTGCCGATTCGATGGCCGAGGCACCGACCGTGTTGCCGCCGTTGGCAGCGACCACCATCTTGCGGCTTGCGCTGTCGTACTGGTAGACCGCCGTCAGCCACGACGCGGTGTTGCCGGTGATCGGCGAGTAGCAGGCCGAGTTGGCCACCGGTGCCGGGTCCGGCTGCTGGCCGCCGAGCAGGCGGACGATGGCGTCGGCGCAGATCTTGGCTTCCTGGTTGGCGACGTGCCCCGCCTTGGGCATGCCGCAGCTGGCTGCGTCACCGATGATGTGGATGCCGGCGACCGCGGTCGATTCGTAGCTCAGCACATCCACCACGCACCAGCGTCCGTCGGCGCTGTTGTTGAGGCCAGCAACCGCGAGCCAGCCGCCGGGCGCGGAGCCCGTGGCGCGATGGGGCGGGATCGGCGCGACGACCTGCGCGTTGATCGTCTGCGGCGCGCCGACCACATCCAGATAGCGGACCTGCCGGGTGGCGGGGTCGATGCGGATGTCCGTCGCACCCGGCACGTAGGTGATCACGCCGGCGTGGGTCGAGGTGAAGGCGTGGTTGAAGGTCTCCTTCTCGGCCTGGATCGTGGTGTTCTCGTCCAGCACGATCACGCGGGATGCACTGCCGCGGTAGGTCTTCAGGTAGTCGGCGATCAGACACGCCCGCTCGTAGGGCCCCGGGGGACAGCGGTAGGGCGCCTTGGGGATCGTCATCACGAAGGTGCCGTTGCTCATGCCGGCCAGCTGGGTGGCGAGCAGGGTGGTCTGCGGGCCGGCCTGCCAGGCGTGGGGCGTGGTGGTGGCGTAGTCGTTCTGGGTGAGGCCGTAGGCGTCCATGAACTCGACGCCGGGGGCGAGCACCAGACGGTCGTAAGGCAGGCTGGTGCCATCCGAAAGCGTCACCGCTTTTGCTGCGGCGTTGATGGCGCTGACCCGGGCCTGCTTGACGGTCACGCCGTACTTGGCCGCGAGGCTGGCGTAGGTGTAGCCCAGGGTCGAGATGTTGCGGGAGCCGCTCAGCACCAGGTTGCTCATGATGTTGGAGGTGTAGCGCGGGTTGGGCTCGACCAGCGTGACCTGCACGCCGCTGCCGCCCCACAGGCGCAGGTACTTGGCGACGGTGGCGCCGGCCATGCCACCGCCGACCACCACCACGCGGGCCACAAGGCCGGTGTTGGCGAGGGTGAAGCTGGTGTTGGCGCTGTCTTCGAAGTGGTTGTCGCTGCTGTCTTCATCGGCGTCGGCAAAGGCGAGGCGGCCGATGCCGCCCAGCAGGCTCGTACCCAGTGCGGCACTGGCCAGCATCACCAGGCGGCGGCGGGAAGGGATGAAATCGTTGGGCATGTCGGTCTCCTGTCCTTACTGCTTGAGGTAGGCGATGATCAGATCGAGCTGGGCGCTGGTGTAGCCCTGGGCGTGGGCGGCCATGATCCCGCCGCGGGCGGGCTTGCCGAGGAATTCCTTCACCTCGCCGGCATCACCACCCCTGATCTTGTCGAAGCCGCCGACGCCCCCCGTGCCGTGGCACTGGAAGCAGTTCGACGCGAGCAGCCGGCCCTTGGTGTTGGCGGGCTGGGTGAGGGCGGTCGTGCTGCCGCTGGTACGCGTGACGGTATTGACCGCTTCCGACTGACCCGCCTTGTTGGATTTGTCGGTGAGCTTGCGGTAGGCGGCCACCTGCTTGAGCGAATCCAGCCGGCTGGCGGCCTGGGCGAGGTTGTAGTCCTGCCCGTTCTCCATCTCGTTGCGCACCTGATCCATCGCCTGCAGCGTCGCCTTGGCGCTGGTGTGGCCGCCGGGGCTGCGCAGCGCCACATCCACCGCGCTCTCGATGGCGTCGGCCAGCTCCCGGCCGGCTGCGCTCTGGCTGGCGCTCACCTTGGCGACGAGCTCGCCGACCGTGGTGGGGGCGTTCTGGGCAGCGACGACCTGGGCCAGGGCGCGGTAGATGCGCTCCTGGGCGTCGTGGGCCGATTCGCTCCCCTGCACATCCGCCGAGGCGACGAGCTGGACGGCCCGTTGCAGCGCCACCTGGCGGGTGTAGATCACCGGCTGGCTGGCGATGGCGGCGACCGGATCGCTGGCGAGATCCGCGACGCTCAGCCCGAGCACCTCGGCGACCCTGGCCCGCGCCGCATCGGCCGTCATGCCCTGCGCGACGAGCGCATCGACGAGGCTGGTGAGCGGCGAGATCAGCTGGCCGGTCGTCGCGCTGTCGGCGCGGGCCGCGAGCTTGCCGGTGAAGGCGTAGCCGGTGTCCGTGTCGATGCCGCCCGTGGCGATGACCCGCAGACCGCTGATCGACGCGCCGACGCCGGAGGTATCGAGCACGTAGCGGCCGGCATCGTCGGTCAGGGCGCTGGGCTCGCCGGTGTCGATGCTGCCGTTGCCGTTCACGTCCAGGAAGACGGTGGCCCCCTTGAGGTAACCGTCGACCGCCGTGCCGGACAGGCTGGTCGACGCCGGGTTGGCGGACGTGGTGCTGCTGCCACCGCCACCGCCTCCACCGCAGGCGGCGAGGGCAAGGGCAAGGCTGCAACTCAGGATTCGCGACCGTGTGGGCCGGCGGGCAGGGAGAGCTGGGTTCATGGTGACTCCTTTCTTCCTCGTGAAATGGACGTGACCAGTCGCCTGACTCCGCGTGGGGTGTCCGGTCCAGTCATGCCCGGATGGGCTGTGGAAATGTCAGGGGGCGCCGCTGCGCCGCGCACCGGGCGCAGCGGCGTGGGGGATGAGGCGCTAGTCCTCGAAGTGGATCTTCCGGGCGATCACCGCGCCGCTTGGCGCGTCGAAGTAGCCCTTGAGTTCGATCTTTCGACCATTGGCAAGATTGGCTGCGGTGCCGCTTTCGTAGATCACGCCGGCGCGACTGGCGTCGATCAGCTGGCCTCGCAACCGGAAGCGCAAGCTTGGCGGATCAAAGTCGGTGATGAGCGCGGTGATCTCGAAGGCCTCGTCGCTCGTCGCGTCTTCGTCGCTCACCTCGACCTCCTTGGCGACGAGCACCCCGCCGCTGGCCCGGCCTTCCGCCTCCACCCGCCGACCAACAGCCAGGGTGCCGCTGATCGCGGCGCTGGCGGCATCCACGGTCACGCCATCCACCACGAAGCGCGTCGCAGAGAGCATCGTCCCGATGTCACCCTCGATCTTGGCCTCGCCGTCGGCAAGCGACGCCCGCGGCGCACTGCCCAAGGATTCAACCCGCCAGACTCCGCCGGACAACCCGCCGCTGGCCGAAGCCCGCACGATCACGCCGTTGGCCAGGCTCGGCCGCGCAGCCAGCGGAACGCTCGCGTAGTCGATGGTCACGCCGGCCAGAGTGAAGCGCTGGTTGGCGCTGTCGAGCAACTCGACCGGCCCGCGCAGGGTGTAGCGGGTCGCGCTGGTCTTGCGCTCGATGCGCGTCGCGGTATAGCTGCCGCTGGCCGCGTTGTAGAAGCCATACACCTCGACCAGATCACCCGGGCGCAGGGCCGCGAGCCCACCCAGGCCATCGGCGAACACCGTGGTGGCCTTGACGCTGACCGTTGCACCCAGCACCACCAGCCGCGCGTTGGTCACGTCGATGCTGGTGACGGGCCCGAGCACGTCGCTGCCAAAGCGGATGCCGGTCGCAACGCCGGTCAGCGCGGTGAAATCGGCCGTGCCGGAGATCGCGGTGACCATGCCCAGCTTGAGGTCGTCCCGGCTGCGCACGGCGCCGTCTTCATCGGTGACGGTCGCCCTCGTGTCGTCGAAGCGCACGCCCGCGACGATGATCGAACCGAAGCCCGAGATCGGGCCGACGCTGACCGTGCTTGAGATCGTACCGGTCCCGCCCGTTCCCACGCCGGCGATGTCGCCTCCACCCCCGCCGCCGCATGCGGAAAGGAGCACTGACAGGGCGGCAGCAAGCGGCAAGCCCACGGCCAGTCGATGCAACAGTGTTCTCATTTCTCCGACTCCTCCTGTTTCTGGGGCGGCCGCATGTCTGCGGCGTAGCTGTAGAGCCCGATCCGGACCCTTCTGTCCTGGGCGCGACCCGCTTCGGCATCTTCCTCGATCAAACCTTCGAGCAAGGGCACCGCTTCGCGCATGAGTTGTTTCCATTGGGCAAGCACGAACTGGCGCACCGCCTGCTCGGACTGGACCGAGAGCTCGTCGGCAAAAACGGCCTGTTCGAAATGGGGTGGCTCGCCTTCCGCCAGCACGTTGGCGACGGACGCGGAGAGATGGTCGCCAACGTTATCGCCAAGGAAGCCCAGCATCGGTGCCTGCTCGCCGCTCGGTACGAAGGCATTGCGCACGAGGCGGACGGTGTCTGCCTCTGCATCGAACTCGGCAACCCCCAGGCGGCACATCTCTTCAAGAAAGCTGCGCGGATGGACATCCCGCGTGACCGCCTGCGCAAGCGCCTCGAAGCTGAGCGCACCGGGCGTCGAGCTCACGCGCGGAAGAATGCGCGGCGAGCCGGACTCGTCGCAGAACGAGGGGTCCGTCATCCAGCGGGCAAACACTTCGCTGGCCAGGGACGGACGCACCTGACGGGCGGCGGTCTCGCGCCGGGTGAGCCGCGTCACCTCACGCCGGTTCAGCCCCGTGGCCACACTGATGCGACTCACCGCTCGTGCAGGTGAGAGGCCGGGCTGGGCACGCAATGCTTCATCCACAAACGCCTCCTTCAACATCTCTTCCAATGCGCCACACGGCAGGCCGCGCGCCAACGCGAGCTGCGCGATCGGCGCCAGCAAGGCTCGCAGTGCATCAGCGAGGGCTGGATCCATCGGCAATTCACCCGCCGAGGAAGTCTGCGGTGGCGTGCTCATCGTTGAACTTTGAACAACATGACTGAATCCCATTCTAAATGTGCAAGATGCACATTTCAAGATTTAGTATCCACTAATACTCAAGATCGTTAATACGACGCATTCTCATGATAAATCGGGCCCCTGCGCGAAGGCACACGTAGACGATGGAACGCCTCTGCGACGTGTTTGCGTGCGGGGGGGATCTGTTCGGCTCGGCGAAAACAGCGGCACGGGAAGCAGCACTCAGAAACGTGCCGGGGAGGAAGCGCTGCCGGAGGGTGGAGCCAGCGTGGGCACAAAACAAAAATGGGCTAGATCGACTGATCTAACCCATTGATTTGTTGGCGCGCCCGAGACGATTCGAACGTCCGACCCCTGCCTTCGGAGGGCAGTACTCTATCCAGCTGAGCTACGGGCGCGCGGTAAATGGCGGCAACTCGACGTTGCGCGGCGCGCAGGATAACGCGAATCCGCCCCCGAGTCCATGCTTAGCCTGACAGAAGGGGAATACCCTCGCTATAATCAACGCTTTAAATCATTGAGCCCGTTCTCGAGGAATTCAGCATGTCGGATTTTCGTCGTTCTGCCCCCGTCCATTCCTACGCGCGGATCGCGCTTTCCATCGGTGTTGCCGCTCTGGCTACCCAGCTCGTGGGCTGTGGCAAGAAAGCGGCTGTCGACGATGAACTCGCCGCCAAGCTGACCCAGCCGGTCGCTCAAGTCGAACTCCAGGCCGCGCCCGCCGCTGCCCCGGGTAGCCGCAAGGGCGAGGACATCTACGCCTCCGTGTGCGGCGCGTGTCACGAATCCGGCGCTGCCGGTGCCCCGAAGGCTGGCGACAAGGCCGCCTGGGCGCCGCGTCTGGGCATGGGCTTCGATGGCCTGGTCAAATCTGCCGCTGCCGGCAAGGGCGCCATGCCGCCCAAGGGTGGCGCTGCCGATCTGACCGACAACGAACTCAAGCGCGCAGTGGCCTTCCTGGCCAACAAGGCGGGTGCCGGTTTCAAGGCGCCGGACTGATCTGGTCCACGGCGCACCCGGCATCGCGCCGGATGCGCCGCCGAAATGAAAAAAGCGCAGACCGAAATCTGCGCTTTTTTGTTGGGTCCCCCGCGAATGCCGTCAGGCTTGCATCCTGAACCGGAGTTCAGGGGGGTCGCTTTCCTTCCGCCTCAGGCACACTCGACTAGGAGCGCGCACACCGGCGGTTTCTTTGGGCCGCGACCCATGTCACGTAGACATTGGTTCAAGGAGTTTAAAGCCTTAACCAACACCGCAGGGGATTAATCAAATCTTTTGAAACCGTGCCCTGAAAGGGCGTTCAGAAGAGCTTTTCCTGCTCTGCCAGAACCCCGTCGAGGCGACTGTTCATGCGTTCGATTCTACGCTTGAGCGTCGGGATGTCAAACCCGCCGGCACGCTGAAACTGAAGAAATTCGTGCGTGATGTTGAGGGCCGTCATGACGGCCAGCCGCTCGCCGGCCGAGTTGGTCTTGACGGCGAGATCACGCATCTTTTCGTCGAGATAGGCCACCGCGGCAAGCAGGCCGTCCTTCTCTTCGGGCTTGCAGCCGACCCGGTATTCGCGGCCGAGCAGCTTGATGTCGAGTTGTTCCATTCAGGCCTCCAGCCGGACCGGCCAACAGGCGGACCGGCAACGGGTGCGGGGTTTGAGCTCAGGCTTCGGGGATTCGGGCGAGCAGCGCTTCGAGGCGGCTGCCGACGAGGCCGAGCTTGTCGTTGAGTTCGCGGTTGGCGGTCTCGAGGGCGTCGACGCGTTCCTGGAGGCTGCGGGCGTCAGCCAGGGCGGCGGCGTGCTGGCTGCGCAGACGCGCCTGCTCTTCGGCATGGCGGGTGAGCAGCTGTTCGAGTTTTTGTTCGAGCGAGGCGAGTTCTGCATCCATCCGGCGAATGTTAGAGAGGGGCGGGGGAGCGGTCAAGCAAGCCAGACGCGGGCTTGCGGCGAAGGGCGTCGGCGGCGCTGCCCGAGCCGAAACAGTCGGCCAGCCGGGCCAGGTCCATGCTCTGCTCGATGCTGTCAGCGAGGCGGTCGAGATCGGCCTGGCGGCGGGCGGCAAGATCGACCCGCACGGCATCCGTCACACCGGCCCAGGCGAGCAGGGCGGCCAGGGCGTCCGGGTGATCGAAGAGACCGTGGAGGTAGCTGCCGATGATCTGCCCGTCGTCGGAGCGCACGCCATCGGCACGACCATCGGCCAGCAGGACGGACGGCGTGGCCAGCGCCGGACCGTGGGTGACGCCCATGTGGATCTCGTAGCCGGCCACTGGCGGATTGCCGGGCAGGGCGAGGGTGCCGGTGACGTTGCCGAGCTGCTTTTCGGCTTCGAGGGTGGTTTCCACGTCCAGCAGGCCGAGGCCGGCGACGCTACCCGGCGCGCCTTCGAGGCCGAGCGGATCGTGCAGCTGGCGGCCGAGCATCTGGTAGCCGCCGCAGATCGCCACCAGCTTGCCGCCGTAGCGCAGGTGGCGGCGGATCGCGGGCTCCCAGCCCTGAGCGCGCAGCCAGGCCAGATCGGCCTGGACGGCCTTGGAGCCGGGCAGCACGATCAGATCGGCCGGCGGGATGGCCTGTCCGGGCCCGACCCAGCTGAAATCCACCTGCGGATGCAGGCGCAGGGCGTCGAGGTCGGTGTGGTTGGAGATGCGCGGATAGACCGGCGCCACCACCCGCAGCCGGGCCTCGCCCTTTTCGGCGCGGGCGTCGGCCAGCGCGTCTTCGGCATCCAGGAAGAGCCCGTGCAGGTAGGGCAACACGCCCAGGACCGGGCGGCCGGTGCGCGCCTCCAGCCAGTCGAGGCCGGATTGCAGCAGGCCGATGTCACCGCGGAAGCGGTTGATCACAAAGCCCTTGACCCGCGCCTGCTCGGTGGGCGAGAGCAGCTCCAGCGTGCCCACCAGATGGGCGAAGACGCCGCCGCGATCGATGTCGGCGACGAGGATCACCGGGCAATCCACCACCTCGGCGAAGCCCATGTTGGCGATGTCCCGGTCGCGCAGGTTGATCTCGGCGGGGCTGCCGGCGCCTTCGACGAGCACGGTGTCGTACTGGGCGCACAGGCGGTCGTGGCTCTCGAGCACGGCAGCCATCGCCCGGGGCTTGTAGTCGTGGTAATCCCGCGCCGACAGGTTGGCCACGGCGCGGCCGTGGATGATGACCTGGGCGCCGATGTCGGTGGAGGGCTTGAGCAGCACCGGGTTCATGTCGGTGTGGGGCTCGAGGCCGGCGGCGATCGCCTGCAGCGCCTGGGCCCGGCCGATCTCGCCGCCATCGACGGTGACCGCCGAGTTGAGCGCCATGTTCTGGGGCTTGAAGGGCACCACCGACACGCCCCGGCGCGCCAGCAGGCGGGCCAGCCCGGCGACGAGGGTGCTTTTGCCGGCATCGGACGTGGTGCCTTGAACCATCAGGGTGCGGGCTTGACGCATGTTTTACAATGGGATGGCACAAAAGCCGCCGATTATCCCATGTCCGCCCTGCACCTCACCGTCCTGTTCTCCGTTGCCGTCCCGATGGGCCTCGGCCTGCTTCTCGACCGCATCTTCGGCGAGCCTTCCCATCACCACCCGCTGGTCGGCTTCGGGCGCTATGCAGCGGCCGTCGAACGGCTGATCCGGCGCGTTGCCGACGGGCGCGGCGCCGGCCTGCTGGCGTGGAGTGTGGCGGTGCTGCCGTGGGTCGCGCTGGCCGGCTCGCTGAAGGAGGCCGACGCCTGGCTCGGCCTCGCGATCGACGTGGGCCTGCTGTACTTTGCGGTGGGCGGCCGCAGCCTCGCCGAGCACGCCCGGGCGGTAGGCACGCCCTTGGCGGCGGGTGATCTGGCCGGCGCCCGCCAGCGCCTGTCGTGGATCGTGTCGCGGGACACCGCCGAGCTCGACGAAGCCGGCGTCGCCAAGGCCACTGTCGAATCCGTGCTCGAAAACGGCAACGACGCGATCTTCGGCGCGCTGTTCTGGTTTGCCCTGCTGGGCGGGCCGGGGGCGCTGATGTTCCGCCTCGCCAACACGCTGGATGCCATGTGGGGCTACCGCAACGAACGCTACCTGCGCTTCGGTTGGGCCGCCGCACGCATCGACGACGTGCTCAACTTCATCCCGGCGCGCCTCACCGCCATCAGCTACGCGCTGCTCGGCCACACCGCCGCGGCCCTGCGCTGCTGGCGCACCCAGGCACCCAACTGGGACAGTCCCAATGCCGGCCCGGTGATGGCCTCCGGCGCCGGCGCGCTGCACGTGAGCCTGGGCGGCCCGGCGATGTACCACGGCCACCTGGAAACCCGCCCGACCCTCGGCACCGGCGCCCCGGCCCGGGCCGCCGACATCGACAAGGCAGTGGCGCTGGTCCACAACAGCGTGTGGCTGTGGCTGATGGCGATCGCCGCGATCAATGTGCTGATCCATGCTTGAGCACGGCGGCCGCCTGCGCGTTGCCGCGCGCCGCTTCGGGATTCCGCTGGCCGACTGGGTCGATCTGTCCACCGGCATCAACCCGCAGCCCTACCCGGTTCCGCCCCTCGCGCCGGAAGTCTGGCAGCGCCTGCCTGAAACCGACGACGGCCTCGAAGCCGCCGCCGCCCGCTACTACGGCAATCCGCTGCTGCTGCCCGTGGCTGGCTCCCAGGCGGCGATCCAGGCCCTGCCGGGGTGTTTTCCGTCTGGTCGGGTGGTGACGCTGGCGCCCACCTACGCCGAACACCCCCACGCCTGGCGCAGCCACGATGTGCGCACCCTGCCCGCCGACGCCATCGACGCCGCCGTGGATGACGCCGATACCCTGCTCCTCGTCCAGCCCAACAACCCGGACGGCCAGCGCTTTGACCGCAACCAGCTGCTCGCCTGGCACGCGCGGCTCGCGGCTCGCGGCGGCCGGCTGATCGTGGACGAAGCCTTCCTCGACGCCGAACCGGGCGACAGTCTGGTGCCGCTGGCGAGCCAGCCTGGGCTGATCGTGCTGCGCTCGGTGGGCAAGTTCTTCGGGCTGGCGGGGGCGCGGGTGGGCTTCGTGTTTGCCGAGGCGGCGCTGCTCGACGCCCTCGCGGAACGCCTTGGCCCGTGGGCAGTCTCAGCCCCGGCCCGGGTGGTGACCACCGCCGCGTTGTCGGATCTGGCCTGGCAGGATGTAGCCCGGCAGCAGCTCAACGCCGCCAGCCAGCGGCTGTCCGCCCTGCTGGCCCGCCACGGCCTTGCCGGCGGCAGTGGCACCGCGCTGTTCCAGTGGCGCCCGCACGCTGAGGCCGAAGCGATCCACACCCAGCTGGCCGAGCAGGGCATCCTGACCCGCCTGTTCGACGCTCCCGCCGGCCTGCGCTTCGGCCTGCCCGGGGCCGAAGCCGAGTGGACGCGCCTCGATGCTGCCCTCGACCGACTGAATCTGACCTGACCCGCACCCATGCGCCGCCTGATCCTCGCCCCGCTCATCGCCCTCGCCTGCGCCGCCGCACCGGCCCGCGCCGCCATCGACATCACCGACGACCAGGGCACGCCCGTGCACCTGGACAAGCCCGCCGCGCGCATCGTCAGCCTCGCGCCCCACATCACCGAACTGCTCTTTGCCGCCGGCGCGGGCGACAAGGTGGTCGGCGCGGTGCAGTACAGCGACTACCCCGAAGCCGCGAAGAAGATCCCCCGCGTGGGCGGCTACACCTCCATCGACATGGAGAAGGTCGCGGCCCTCAAGCCCGACCTGGTGATCGCCTGGAAGAGCGGCAACCGCGACGCGCACCTGGGCAAGCTGCGCGCGCTGGGCATCCCGGTGTTCATCAACGAGCCGCGCAAGATCGACGACGTGGCGAAGAGCCTCGCCCAGATCGGCAAACTCGCTGGCACCGAGGCGGCTGGCGACGCCGCCGCCCAGGCCTTCCGCAAGCGCCACGCGGCCCTCGCTGCCCGCTATTCGTCACGGCCGCCGGTGCGCGTGTTTTACGAAGCCTGGAACCGCCCGCTGATGACCGTGAACGGCGAACACCTGATCGCTGACGTGATCCGCCTGTGCGGCGGCGACAACGTCTTTGCCAAACTGCCGATGCTGGCCCCGACCATCGACGTGGAGGCCGTGCTGGCCGCCTCGCCCGAGGCCATCGTCGCCAGCGGCATGGGCGAAGCCCGCCCGGAGTGGCTGGACGACTGGCGCCAATGGACCAAACTGCCCGCCGTGGCCAGGGGCAACCTGTTCTACATCCCGCCCGACCGCATCCAGCGCCACACGCCGCGCATCCTCGACGGCGCCGAACGCCTGTGCGGGCAGCTCGAAGAAGCTCGCGCCCGGCGATGAGCAGCGTCCGCCCCGCCATTCTGGCGCTTGCGCTGGCAGGCATCAGCCTGGGCGCAGGCGCAGCCGACAGCGGGCCGCTGCCGGGCGAGATCGTCACCCGCATCGGCCAGGTTGCCGCCATCCCTGCCGATCAGCGCAAGGTGCCGGGTTTTGCCGGCGCCTGGCGACCCGCCGCAGCCCAGGACAAAGTCGTCGAACGCATCGCCGCCCTCGCCGCCCGGGCCATGCCCGCGTGTCGTGACATCCACGTGACCGCCACCCGCCAGGCTGCACCGGATCTCATCGAAACCCGCCCAACGCGGGTGCATCACGCGCTTGAACGCTGGACCGCCGACGTCTGCGGAACGCCCCGCGACTACGACGTGTGGTACCGCTACGAGCCGAACGCCTCGCGGCTGGTGGTGACCGAGAGCGCCATCGACGACTTTCAGGCCGAACTCGATCCGCCTCTGCGCCGCCTGCGCGAACTGGCCGCCAGACGCCGCGCCGACGAGGCTGCGGGCGGAGTGCGCTGGCTCAACCTGCCGCTGCCGCCCGACTCCATGCCGGCCACCACGCAAGCCGCCCCTGCCGGCAAGCCCGGCCCGTGGAGCGCCGATTTCGTGCCGCTTGGCGAATCGATCCGCGAATGGACCCAACTGGTGTCGGTGCAGGGCCTGCCGCGCATCGCCGGGAGCGGTCAGGCCCGGGCGCTGCTCGAAGGCATGCAGGCCGCCCGCGCGCGCGCCTGCGACGTGCCGGCCGGCCCGGTCGTCACCCTGCAGCCCGGCGACAGGACCGAGGGCGAAACCCTCAAGACCGTGCTCGTCTGCCCCCAGGTGCCGGGCACCAACTTCGCCGAGATGGCCGTCATCAAGGCCATCGAAGGGCCCGACCTGATCTACGTGATCCAGCGCGCCTGGCGCCTGCCCGCCGGCGATGCCGACAAGGTGCGCGCCGACAGCCGCGAGGCCCAGGCCACCGCCGACGCCTTCATCGACAAGGTGCAGCTGTGCAACCCCGCCGCCGACACCCGCGCCTGCCCGGCGCCCTTCCCCCGCTGAACCCGACTGTCGTAACCATGGCCCGCCTCCCCGAACGCATCGTCTGCCTGTCCACCGAAACCGTCGAAGCGCTCTACCTGCTGGGCGCCGAAGACCGCATCGTCGGCATCTCCGGCTTCACCACCCACCCGCCGCGGGCGCGCAAGGAAAAGCCCAAGGTGAGCGGCTTCAGCAGCGCCAAGGTGGAACGCATCCTGGCCGTCGAGCCGGATCTGGTGCTGGCGTTCTCGGATCTGCAGGGCGACATCGCCCGCGACCTGATCAAGGCCGGCGTGGCCGTGTATGTCTTCAACCACCGCAGCGTGGAGGGCATCCTGGCGATGGTCGAGACGCTGGGCCGGCTGGTCGGGCGGGAGGCCGCCGCGCTGGATCTGGTGGCCGATCTCGAACGCACCATCGCCACCGCCCGGGCGGAAGGCGAGGCCCGCGCGGCGCGGCTTGGACGTCGGCCGCGGGTCTATTTTGAAGAATGGAACGAACCGCTGATCACGGGCATCCGCTGGGTGTCGGAGCTGATCGGCATCGCTGGCGGAGAAGACTGTTTTGGCGAGCTGTCGGTCCACCACTCGGCGAAGGAGCGCATCCTCGCCGACCCTGCGGTGGTCATCCCCCGGGCGCCGGACATCATCATCGGATCGTGGTGCGGCAAGCACTTCCAGCCCACCCACGTGACCAGCCGGCCCGGCTGGGACACCATCCCCGCGGTGCGCGACGGACGTGTCTTCGAGATCAAGTCGGCCACCCTGCTGGCCCCGGGCGTCGCAGCCATCCGCGAAGGCCTGCCGGCCATCGGGCGCTGCCTGGACAGCCTGCTGTAAAGCCGCAGTCTAGCTGCGCCGCACGCCCACGACCTTCTGGTACAGCCCGCCGAAGAGCGTTTCCTTGCGCCATTCGAACCCAGCCGTCTCGGGCACCAGGGTCTCGATGGATTCCGTCAGCAGCGAATTGGCGAACGGCTCCAGATAGCGGAACACCATCGCCATCACCGGCCGCAGCGGATGCCACCAGCGCGGCTGGTGATAATCCACGAAAACGATCTTGCCGCCCGGCTCCACGGCCTCAAGCAGGTTGGAGACGATCGCCCGTCGCACCGGTGCAGGCACCTCGTGGAGCAGGAAGAAACAGCACACCGCGTCGAAGCCAACACCCAGCGGCTCGGTCAGATCGGCCACCTGAGCCCGCGCGTTGGGCCAGCCCAGCAGCTTGCGCCGGGTGTTGGCCACCTGGATCGGCGCGACGTCGACTACGTTGAGCTGGCCATCCGACCCGAGCCGACGGGCCATCCGCACCGAAAAATCACCGTACACGGCCGCTGCCTGCAACACCCGCTGACCCGGCGAAAACTCGGCGACAGCGGCATCCATCAGGCGCCCGGCATTACCCCAGAGAATGGTGGACACCACCACCGGCTGATCCAGCCAACGAACCGATCGTCGATCGAGATAGGCCCAGGTGTAGGTGTCGCGGAGGTAGGCGGGAACTGGCGAAGACGATGGATTGGGCATCAATCAGGAAAGTCGGACGACATCTGTCATCCGTCAGAAGCGCTCTGGGAGCAAACAGTGAAACGATACCAGCAAGTTGGGGGGTAGGGTATCGGCGTCATCGAGTCACGACGGAGTCGGCTCCGTCGGCCTCGGAGATCGCGGTCTCGAGGCGTGCTACGGACTACTTTGTGAATCGCTGAAGCTGATCCATGCCCCGATTGTTCTGCTTCTGGATTTGCTCGGTCAGCTTGCGCTCCGGTGTGCCGGGATCCCGGGACCTGGACGACTCGATCCTCCGCTGCCGCGCCAGCATCTCCAACTCGGCGTCAGTGGGGATGGGAGATCCAGGGGGCTGGCAGGCGTAGGCCTTGGGCGATTCCTTGCAGAAGGGGCTGTTGAGGCGGCGGTGATAGTCTGGCTCCCAAATCGGCTTATCATTCTGACAAGCCGGCAAGCTCGCAAAATGACTAGAGTCACAGGAAACTCCAGAGTTTCCTACATATCTATAGCCAATTCTCTTCAGACACCGACCGGCCATAGCAAACGCATTGACCCCACCATCCTCAAAAGTGGATTCAAAATACCCCATTGGGTTGGGATAACCACATTCAAGCATATCAATCTGAACCTCAACTATACTCATACCGTCTTTTTTCCAAAGCTCGTATGAACTAGGCGCCGGCTTATCAACATTTCTTAGACCGCAACCAATCAGAAAAAATGGGGCGACAAAGTGAATACATTTATTCATTTGACTTCCACTGCTGGCTTAATAACTTTTGAAATAGCTTTACCATCTATCCAGAAAGCGCCACAACTCTCCTTATCCCCATAACAGTTATGCACAGACGGCCCGCCTGACATAATATTAAACCATTCTCCAATTTTAGAATACCCATCCCTGGATATTCCTCCTGTCCCTTCGTTGCCTCCCAAGATAGTTCCAACGAAATCATCTTTATGAGTCTGATCGATCACCTCCCCCTCTCCACCGCTCGCACTATAAAGAATATTCGCGGCTTTCTGAGCGTTGTACGCTGAACCATAAAGTCGAACCTGCGTATTAGATAGAGCGTTTTCAGATTCATTCAAGGACGAAACTACCTCTAGAGCATTACCTGTAGTCATTCCACCACGACTATGTCCAGATACGACCATACCGTCTTTGCCATATTGACTCATCAGGCTCACGGTTTGCTGAGTTGCATTGGTCAGCCCTACACTTCTGTTCTCAACAAACTTCATGTAACCTGCAATCATCAACTCAGAAATGACGCTATTTGACTGCGGAAAATAAATAAGATACTGAGCCCCTCTGTAGGCGCCTGCGTTTTGCAGTGCATTACTTAACGCATCATCTAATGTATTGAAGATTCCATTATTGGAAATATGAACTTTTCCATCTGGTCCCTTTTCTAAGCTCCCCCAATTGTCCGTTGGCACTTCAGAACCAATCGAATTTCCATTCTCATCACGCTCAACCTTATATATTTTCGCTACATCGACAAAGGCCCGCCGATTTACCTCGTCTGTGAACGTAGCCAATGCATTAAAGGCGAGCATGTTATCCGCCTGCTCCCGTCTGGCCTCCTGAGTCATTTCACCAACATCCACCTGCTCCAGTGACCGATGGGTGGCCGACGTGTCCCTCAACAGATTGGCAACTGTCGCTTGAGCTGACTGGCCAGAGCGCATGACCTGCCCCACCTCATCACGGATGACGATATTCCCTCCGGAGATCGCGCTGAGCGTCCGGCTCTGGTCGTGAGCCTCTGCATTGCCGTTATTGAGCAGATTGCCGGTTACGCTCTTGATCGTTTGATACTTGCCATCGAACATCGACGAACTGAGCGTCAGGCCGCGGCTTTCAGCGCTTGCGTCGAACCGGTTGGCCAGGTCGGTAGTGCTCAGGGTTCCCGTGATCAAAGAGTTATGAGCAGGAGCGGCGGCGCTCGCAATGACGGCTCCGTTGAGTGCAGTATGAGCGCCGACCAGGATATCGAAGCCCCCCACCCCTGCGCGTACCGCGGTCTGCTCATTCACACCGAGATAATCGCTGTTGCTCGTACTGCGCGCAAAGCTGGCCGAGACGTTGCTTGTCGCGGGACCATAGATGGCGATGCTTGCGGAAACCCCGATGTTTCGCTGGACAGAACGGCTGGTCGACCAATCCTGCAGGCTCGAGAGAGTGAGATCCCGCCCAGCCGACATGGAGATGTGCGGCGCATCGACCGTTGCGCCGGCCAGTTCCGTATCCCGACCTGACTGCACGTAAACAGCCTGCCCGCCGGTCAGATGGGAATTCGCGTACGCAACACTCTCGGCATTTCCCTTTCCTTTGCCGATGTTTGCCGCAAGATCGAGCGTAACGCCGGGACTCTTCTTCCCGGCGTTTGCAGAGACACCAACCGAGTAGCCGCTGCTCGAGTTCTGGCTCTGGTTGATCTGCGTATCCTGACTGGCGGCAAGCTTTACGTCACGAGCAGCCGAAAGGCCGACAGCGCCCGCGGCATCGACTCGGCTTCCGCGGATGGAAATGTCCTCGTTGCGCGCCACAAGTGCGATGCTCTGCGCTGATTTGATGCTGCTGCCAGCCGATGTGTTGCTGATGGTCTGGGCACTGCTGTCCGAGCTGTTGCTGCTGAAACTGACGCTAAGTCAGCCGCTGAACACCCGGTGCTGCCGGATCGGCAACGATCTGCGCATGAAGCGATGGAACCCAGATCATCCCGCCCGACAAGAGCAGCATTCCCACACCCGCTGTCGTCCCCACCGACCCACCTTGCCCTGACGACTCTCCGGATTTGGCATTACGCCGGGCAACCTCACCAACGGCCATCAACATGCCGCGGACCTTGTTGAAAACGATGCGGTAACAGAGCTTGTTCATGGCAGGCGCTGAATCAAGTTTCTGGAGATGGGGCCCTACGGGCCCGGTGGATCAAGGAAGGGCGCCCGAAGTGAGTCCAAGATTGCACCCCCGCCCGATGACTCCCGGGCGAGCGACTCATGAAGGTCACAGCAGGCGGATGAAGATGACGATCGGCCAGGGCTCCCCCGTCGGGTCGGCTCGGGTCGGGTCGACTCGTCCGGTACCAACCAGAGCCGGGCTACCAGCTCCATCCGAGGGTGAAGCCCATGAGCCCTTCCGGGCTGGCAAAGCCCCGTGGTCGCGACAAGGGCGCACCCGCAAAGACGTCATAGGTGACGGACGCGATGTTCCCCCTCACGCCGATCACCCCACCGGCCAGGCGACGCCCGATCAGGTGGGTGGTACTTCGTCCGCTGACTGCGCCGGCGTCGGCGCCGAGATAGAGCTCCGCGCCGGTATCCCTCAGCGAAAGTGCAAGATCGTTGCGCCACAGCCAGCCCCGATCGCCGGTCAGGAGCATCTCGCCATCAAAGCCGCGCACTGTGTAACGCCCACCGATGGCAAAGCGATCCTGCGGCACGAGCGGGCCGTCACTGCGTTGCAGCCGACCCGCTGCGAGATAACGGAACCCCAGATCACCCAGCCGAAACGGCACGCCGAGTTGTACGCCGACAGTCCAGATACCCGCACGCGCACTGCCTTCCCCAAACGGCTCTTCAGGCGACGGCAATGCACCGAAAGCACCAGTCCCGCGGCGATTGGCAAGATCGAGATCGACGGAGGCGCTGCCAAGGAACGCACGATGAGTGAGTCCCGCCTCCCAGCCAGCCGTCCGGCGACGTTGAACAAGGATCTCCGTGTCATCAATGTAGTTGTTTGACTGTCGAACCCACGCCTTGAGGTAGCCGCTCGTCTTGCTCGCCGCATCGCGGTGGAAGAGTCGGGTCAGACGAAGTTCTCCGTTCTCGGACTCACCCCCATAGCGATACGTTTGCGTGGCGCCCGCAACGGCCTGATGGTAAGTCGTACCGCTGGCCGTCGCCCCGAGTAGCCAGTAGCCCACCGGTACCGAGTAATGCGTCGTGTATCCCCGGGTACCCCGACTACCAGCGACCCCACCGCCCAGGTCGTGGTTAAGGCTGATATAGGCAAGGTCATTCAGACCGAGTCCGTTGTCGATCGACAGGGTGAACGAACCAATGAACCTGCCCGTGGCCTTGGTACCACTGTCATCCAGCCCGAGGTTGATACGCGCCCACCGCTCCTGACGCCAGTCCAGAACAAGATCAGACTCGCCGGGCCGGGCCTGAGCATCCCGGGGCGGCAAGATCTGGATGTCTGCGTCGGCCGTGGGCACCCGCCTGAGGTTTTCAAGCCCCTGTTCGATGTCGCGCAAGTTGAGAAGATCGCCGGCTTTCAGCGGCAATGCTGTGCGAAGACCAACAGAGATATCCTTGCCGTCAGCCGTGCGAATCTCCCGGATGCGGCCCGGAACGAGCGTAAGCGTCAGCACACCTGAGTTCAGATCCTGGGGCCCTGCAACGATCCGGCTCGTCACAAAGCCCCGGGAGATCAGGCGGTTCTGCAAGCGAGTCATAAGCTGATTGATCGCCCCGGAACCCAGACACCGCCCCGTAGCGGGATCCTCTGGCCGGTCGATCGCCGCAAGTGCCCATGAAAAATCAGCGCCGCCACCCACCAGATCAATGCGCTGAATCAGAAAGCACGGGGTCTCACCCTGTACCAGTGGCTGGTCATCGGCTCCAACAGCCCGCTCAAGCCTGACGTCAGGCGCTCGTTCCAGCAGCTCCCGGAGGTGACGTTCGCGGTCCTGCTGGCGCAAGAGTTCGTCCGTCGGCGACTGCGCATGAGCACCGACCAGCGCCAAACTGCACGTGACGACAGCACTGACGTATCGAATCAGGGGGCACCAATGTTGCAGAGCCAATCCTGAGCGTTGAAGGACTGATGAAGGCATGAATGTACCCAACCGCATCTCTGGCAACGCGCAAACCTCGATGTTTATCGCGATTCAGAAGCACTATTGAAATTTTTATGTCATTGCCTGTCATTATATTCAGTACACATACCAATAATCAAGCTTCAGCTATCCTGATTAGATTGAATTGCCCATCAGGCATTACCGGGTGATGGCTTTTTGCTCTACACAGGTGATGTCCGAGCACCTGTCGTGCATCGACCAAAGCCCGTGAAACCTCGGCTACATCGACGCGACGGCCGCCATTTCCAATGCCAGACACCCCCGGCGCCTGTCTGCAAGCCCGCACAGGAACGATTTGCGCGAGGCACACAACGCCCTGCGTCGCATGCTGCGTGCGAGTTGCGCATGACGAACTCTTTCCGACGATCCTCAACAGCTGATGCAAGAGCATCTTCAGGCGCTGGTTCCGGCGAGCTGTCCCGGACAACCTGCACATGCTGTTGCGCATGGCGAAAGGGCGCGCCCGAGCCACCGAGGGCCTTCCCTGGCTTGTGGGGTGTCAATGAAGGCAAGGGAAGTGATGCCACTCATGCTGGTGTTCGTCTCAATCTGCCGGACTTGCTCCGGTGGCGATGAGCGCGGCGCGTACAGCGCCGATGAGGTTCTGGACATCGACGCGTCCCAAACGAACCGACCTACCGGCTGCGGAGAATGTGGGGCGCTTGAACGTGGGGCGCTCTGCATGAAACCTTCGACCACGCAATCGCCGCTAGAGGTCGGTCAGCGGATTCAAGTTGAGGGAAAGGCGCCCGCGGTCGCTGACACATCAGCACCAGCAGGGTCCTGGCAAATCTCCTACACCTCGTCAGAGCCGGCGAGGCCGACATCGGCCCCGTGCTCGATCAGGCGGCTAGCAGCGGAACGCTGGAATCCAGACGGGAGTCTCCAAGACTGACACGATCGCACGGATCTACCTCGTTGCGAGGCATTTCAGCCCGCACGACAGGCCTGACAAGGCCGACCGGTCACCTGATTTCAAGCACTTCGCTATCATCGGACGCGAGCGACCTTTCGGGAGCAAGATGGGTTATGCAGCACAAAAAGAAAAAGGGGCAGCCCCTTCGGACTGCCCCTTTCACATTACCGATACTCGTCGCTATCAGTGACCGCGCTTCTTCAGGCGGTTGATCGCAGCGATTTGCGCCAGTGCAGACGCCAGTTCGGATTGAGCCTTTGCATACTCGAGGGCGGAACCCTGATTCTGCAGCGCCTCTTCCGCCAGCCGCTTGGCATCGAGGGCCTTCGCTTCGTCCAGATCCTTACCGCGGATGGCGGTGTCCGCCAGCACGGTAACCAGATTCGGCTGAACTTCCAGCAGCCCACCGGCCACGAAAATCAGTTCTTCTTCCGGTTGGTTCTGAACCTTGACGCGTACAGCACCCGGCTTGACACGGGTCATCAGCGGCATGTGGCCAGGCAGAATGCCCAGCTCGCCCGATTCACCGGGGAGAGCCACGAATTCGGCCAGACCGGAGAAGATCAACTCTTCCGCGCTGACGATGTCGACATGGATGGTCATTGCCACAGCTATATCCTCCTCAAACCGGCGGTGCCATCAGGCGCCGCCGGGCGATGGTCGCATTGATCAGAGGGTCTTCGCTTTTTCGAAGACTTCTTCGATCGGGCCGACCATGTAGAAGGCCTGCTCGGGCAGGTGGTCAACTTCACCGCTGAGGATCGTCTTGAAGCCCTTGATCGTTTCCTTCAGGGGAACGTACTTGCCGGGGGAACCGGTAAACACTTCCGCCACGAAGAACGGCTGGGACAGGAAACGTTGGATCTTACGAGCGCGGGAAACAAGCAGCTTGTCTTCCGGAGCCAGTTCGTCCATACCCAGAATCGCGATGATGTCGCGCAGTTCCTTGTAACGCTGAAGGGTCTGCTGAACGCCACGAGCGGTGCTGTAGTGCTCTTCGCCCACGACCAGCGGATCGAGCTGGCGGGAGGTGGAGTCGAGCGGATCCACAGCCGGGTAGATACCCAGGGAAGCGATGTCACGCGACAGCACGACGGTCGAATCCAGATGGAGGAAGGTGGTCGCAGGCGACGGGTCGGTCAAGTCATCCGCAGGCACATACACGGCCTGGATGGAGGTGATCGAGCCCACCTTGGTGGAGGTGATACGCTCCTGCAGACGGCCCATTTCTTCGGCCAGCGTCGGCTGGTAACCCACCGCAGACGGCATACGACCCAGCAGCGCGGACACTTCGGTACCGGCCAGGGTGTAACGGTAGATGTTATCCACGAAGAACAGGATGTCACGACCTTCGTCACGGAAGCGCTCGGCCATGGTCAGGCCGGTCAGCGCCACGCGCAGACGGTTGCCGGGGGGCTCGTTCATCTGACCGAACACCATCGCAACCTTGT
>NZ_CALAYQ010000138.1:0-32648 GCF_937894855.1 uncultured Zoogloea sp. | reverse complement strand
CGTGAGCGACGATCCGTTCGCGGTTTTCGCGGCCTCGGCGCCGTCGGTCGGCCGCGCCGCAGAGCCTGTGCACTTGCCTGATCCCTTCGCAGTGCCACCTCCGCCGCCCACCGCACCGCGGGCTGATCTGCTTGGCCTGGGCGAGGTGCGCGGCGAGCAGTCGGTCGATGCGTTGTTCGGACTGGGCGACGCGGCCCGCGATCCGTTCGCCGGCACGCCGCTCGGTGATGCGCCGGTGACACCGTCTGGCGCAGCGTCAGCGACGGTCGATCCGCTGGCGCTGTTTGGCGGCCCGGGCCCGGCACCGGTTGTGGCCAATCCCCAGCGAGACGACGCGCCGCTGCTCAACCAGGCTTTCACACCGCCGCGCGCCGAGGCTCCCGCGCCGCCTGCGCCGGTGGCGGGCATGGTTTTTTCGTGGGATGACACTTCGGCCAAGCCGGTGGCGGCTCCGCGCAGCGCGCCCCGTGATGCCGCATTGCCACCGCAGGTCGAGATCGGTGTCGACCGGCTTGCGCCGGAGCATCCTCCCACCGTCATTATGTCGGCGCCTGTTCCAGCGCCAGCACCGATAGCCGCGAGCGTCGCGCCCGGCGCCGAACAGCCTGCTGCCGTTCCGGCCACCGGCGACGCCTTGCTCGATGCTTTCCTGCATGGCCTCGGCGTGCCTTTGCGCCTGCCGGCCGGGCTTACCCCCGAGCTGCTGGAGCAGATCGGCATGGTGCTGCGTGCGTCGACCCAGGGCACACTTGATCTCCTCACCGCTCGTGCGCTGACCAAACGCGAGGTTCGCGCCACGGTGACGATAGTCGCCCCCAAGGACAACAACCCGCTCAAATTCTCGCCCGATGTAGGTTTTGCGCTGTCGCAACTCTTGGCGCCCCAGGGTCGTGGTTTCATGCCGCCCGAGGAGGCGATGCGCGATGCGTACGACGATCTGCGGGCGCACCAGTTTGGCTTTATGGCGGGGATGCGTGCGGCGCTGGCCGGCGTACTGAAGCGTTTCGAGCCGGGCACTCTAGAAGAGCGGGTGGCGTCGCGCGGCGTGCTCGACAACATTCTGCCCGGTAGCCGCAAGGCCAGGCTGTGGGATCTGTTCGAGCAGATGTACGGCGAGATCTCGCGGGAGGCGGAGGATGACTTCCACGCCCTCTTCGGCCGCGAGTTCCTGCGCGCCTACGAAGAGCAGGTGGACCGGCTTCAAGCGGAGCGTGAGCCGGGCCGATAGGCGATTGATACAGTCCGAACAAGCAGCGCGAGGTTGTCATGCTGGAGATGCAGACGTGTTTCCTGTCCGAGGTGGGCGGCCGTAGCCGCAACGAGGACGCCTGCGGGTACTGGACGTCGGAGACCGGCTGCTGCTGGGTGGTGTCCGACGGGGCGGGCGGCCACGGTAGCGGCGACGTGGCCGCCCGGCTGGTGGTCAGCAGCATGCTGCGCAGCTTCTCGGCCCACCCGCAGGTCGGGCCGAACACCGCCTCGAGTCTGCTGCAGCGGGCCAACGATGCTGTGGTGGAAGAAAAGACCACCGGTGGCACCGCCGACGACATGCACGCCACCGCTGTACTGCTGCTGATTGACCCGCACGACCGCGTGGCGGTGTGGGGCCATGTGGGTGATACCCGCATCTACCTGTTCCGGCACGGCCGGGTGGCTTACCAGACGCGCGACCACAGCCTCGTCCAGAACATGATCGACGCCGGCTATGGCAGCGTCGACATGCTCCGAACCCACCCCCAGCGCAGCCTGCTCACCTCGGCGATTGGCTCGGCGGAGTCCATCGCGCTGTCGGTGTCGGCCGAGCCGCTTGCGCTGCATCCGGGAGATGTCTTCCTGATGTGCACCGATGGCTGGTGGGAATACGTCGAAGAGGACGATATGGAGCGCCTGCTCAACTCGACACCGACGCCCCAGGCCTGGCTGGAGAGCATGAGCGAACTAATCCGCAGCCGGGCATCGGAGTCGAACGACAACTTCACTGCAGTGTGCGTCAGCATGATCGAAGAGCCAGATGCTGACGAAACGACAGTCATCATCCCATCCAAGCGCCGCCTTGAAGGGGAGCCAGACTGAGGTGATACATTGAATGCTGAACACCGTTCTGCGTGCTTGGCGGTAATGTGGATGACCCGCCGATAGCGCTTCCGCAAAGGTTCATTTTGCGTCTTGCAGCTTGCCGTCGAGGGTTTGTTCAAGCGCTTCAGATAGTACTTTTCTGTTGGTTCGTTGCCGCTTGAACCCCGAGGGGGGCAGGGGCGTCCTGTTGGGCTGGCGCCTTGGTGACGGCCTTGTTCTAACGGTCGGCCGCCGAAACTTCTTCGACCGCAAAGCGCAGCGCGGCAAAGGCCGGTGAGCAAGCCTTTCCATCGGCGCAGTGCGCCTCGCCACCCAACCCGACGGGGCCCTGGCCGGATTCGGAGAGCGCGGCTTCGACGACGTGCTGCGTCGCGCCATTGCTTCTGGCATCAAAACGCAACACCGAGAAATCCCGCGGTGAATCGGCAACGATGGCGATCACCTCCCAGTTGCCTTTCGGTTGGTCCGCCTCGTAGGCCCAATCGGGCCGCGGAAACGGCATTGGCTTGCCAGCGCTGATCCGGTTGGCGCGATCGAGTTCGTTGGGGAATATCTGGCTTAACTGCGCAGTGGCCTTGTCCCACAGCAGCACGTAGAGCAGCCCGTTACGTTGGCTGTTCAGCACGAAACTGAGCGCGTCCTTGCCGATGGTGAGCGGGGTGTGGATCTTGTCGACTTTCAGCCCGAAGCGGGCGTCGGATGCGGCCACGGTGGCGCTGAAGGCTTCGTCCAGCGTGACCGGCCGGGCGACAACCGGGGCGGGCGTGACCGCTGACGCAGGGCTGGTGGCAACGGGCGCCAGCGGGGCTGAGGATTGTTCAGCGGGCCTTTCCGGCGGTGGCGCGGGGCTGCGGGTGAACATGAAAACGCTCGCAGCCAGCACACCGAAGGTGGCGATCGCGGCGGCGTAGCGCGGGGTGCTGTGGCCCTTCTTCCCAGTCGGCGGGGCTGCGTGCGGAGGCGCCGGGGCGGGTTCGGGGGCAAGCCGCGACAAGTGACTGGTGGCCGGAATCTCGGAGGGAATCAGCGTGTCGAGCCGTTGCCCGGCGTCGGGCTGGGGTCGGGCTGGATCATGGGTCGATGCGATAGCCGATGTCGGCACATAGCCTGTCATGCCCAGTACCGCGCGCATCTCGGCGATCGACTGCGGGCGGTCCTCGCCCTTGACGTGCAGGCAGTGGTCAATGCCGGTGAGGAACTGATCGGAATATCGGCCAGCGGCCAGCGTAGCGAGGGGCTCGTAGCAGTCCTGCAGCATGCGATCGACGGCGGCGGGCGGGGTGCGACCAGTGATAACGAAATAGATGACAGCCGCGAGCGCGTAGATGTCGGTCCATGGGCCCTGCTTAACGCCGGGCATTTCGACGTACTGCTCAATCGGGGCGTAGCCGGGCTTGAGGATGACGGTGAGCGCCTGGGTCATGTCGCTGATCACCCTGCGGGCTGCACCAAAATCGAGTAGGACCGGTCGTTCATCGCGCAGCAGCATGATGTTGTCGGGCGCCACGTCGCGGTGATAGCAGTTCTCGGCGTGCATCAGCTCAAGCGCATCCATCACCGGACCAAGGATCTTCTTGAGCCAGACTTCGTCGGGCGGACGCCCCCCGCGTTCGCGCAGCACGTCACGCAGGGTCTTGCCGGCGTAGTAGGGCATCGCCATGTACGCGGTGCCGTTGGCCTCCCAGAAGCGATATACCTTTAGCAACGCGGGATGGTCGAACTGGGCGAGCAGGCGGGCTTCATTGACGAAGCTGCGGCGGCCGATCTCGAAGGTGTCGGAGTGGCGCTCGGAGCGGACGATCACTGATGAATCTTCACCGCGGGCGGCTAGCGACGAGGGCATGTACTCCTTGATCGCCACGCGACGCTGCAGGGAGTGGTCGTCGGCGAGATAAACGATGCCGAAGCCACCTTCACCGACTAGCCCGACGATTTCAAATTCGTAAAGCCGGGTGCCCAGCGGTAAGGCGTTGGCCGAATTGGGGCGCGAACGGGGCGGGGTGGAGGGCACTGTAGCAACTCCGCCCAGCACTATCGTCTTTTCATCGTTAGGATCGGACACGTGAAAACCCTGAATATGTGGCGCGTCAGCTACCAGGGGAATAGGAAAGCATCTTCAATAGAAATCCGGCGTCCGGCAAGCCCCTGTGGGCAAAGCCGCCGTAGTTGCCGTCGATGCTGTAACACCACCAAGTTGAATAGCCGTCGAGCGCGTACTGCAGACTGCCGGTAGCGAGGACATCGAGGCAGTCGCCGGTCAGGCCGGAGAGGTCAATTAACGCTTCTCGCCGAGCCAGACGGGCACCAACCGATGCGAGGGTATTGGTTGGAGGGTGGCGAGCGGGTGGCGGGCCTAGGCTGCTGAGGGCGGCTTCGAGTGGTTCGATGTCGTGCTCGAGTTGCAGCGCGAGGCGGGCGGCGTCTTCGAGCCGTTTTAGCCACGCGCCGAGGGCCGACGCGGAGGAGCCGAGAGCCTGACCTGAGGACAGGGGGGCCGCCAGTGTAAAGGGGAAATAGCGACCAACCTTATCCACCGATGGCGTCCATGCGCCGGCCCAGCCTTGCTGGCCTAGCACACCGGGCATCAGTACAAAGTGCCATACGTGAGCAGTGAGGTAGGTGTCGAGCCAAGCGCTGCCGAGCACGGTCTGGCTAGCAGCCATACCATGCTGCAGCCAAGCATCCCACGGTGCCACGAATTCGTTCGGAAGGCGCCGCTGGGCAAAGTCGCCAAGAACCGGGAGCTTGCCGTACCAACCAGCGGAGCTCATGGTCACAGTCCGCTTGGGCAGCGGAACTCTACGAGCTCACGCAGCCGGAAGGGATTTTGGACGCTACTAGCGGTGACCTCAAAGCTGGCCTGGCGGCCTTCCACATCGAAGGTGACCTTGAACTTTTCAGGCGCACCCATACCCTCGACCCGCGCCTTGTCGAACAACCGGAACAGGGCCCAGGCGCCTTCGGTAGTCAAGCCCGAGGCGCCGCTGGGGGCCGGCGGGGTGATCTGAATGCGCGCCGAAATGCCGCCCTTGCTTCCCGGCCATTGGACCGACTGAGGCAGCTGCGGGCCATGGGCGTATTTGACGAGCTGACCGTCCACGTCGAGTGTGAACTGAGTGATCGTCGGGTCCATGTCGATAGGTTTGAAGTCGAGCCGCACCGAGCCGCTGCCGCGGAAAAACACGTCGCGGATGGTGGCGGCACGCTGGAACTGGGCAAGGTTGCCTGGCCCGCCGAGGGATTGCTCCTGCACTTTCTTGAAGCTCCAAGGACGCGTCGAGGTGTCGACGAAGGGTGCGAGGTTCTTCTGGAAGAAGTCGTCCATCAGCCCGCCAGGGGCGAACAGGCGGGCGAAGTCCTCACGGGTTACGTCGCGGGCGCTGCCGCGGGCGAAGGGGTAGCGCCCGTCGGTGGCCATATGGCAGAACTGACCAACCTGGGCGCCGACCGCCGACGACAGGTTCTCGCGGGTTGCAGCGAGGGACTGGCTCGTGCCAGCGCTTGACAGCTGCTGCAGCATGCCGCGGATCGGCTCGGGCATCCGGGCACTTTCGGCCTTCACCTTGGCGGCGGAGTCGCCCGGTGGTGGCGCAACCTTGTCCTTGATCGCAGTTTCCGTGGCCGACAACTGCACATAAACTTCATTGAGCAGTTGGGTGACGCTGTCGATCGGGGCGCTCTTGCCGTCGCCGGTGACGAGCTGGCGGATCTGTACAAAGCGGTCATCCACCACACTTTCTAGACGTTCCGGCGAGGTGGTCAGCGCGACATTTCCAGCTCCGCTGGAGTCCACGCCCAGCATTTTGCCGAGCTCCTGCTTGGCACTGGCGAGCTTTTCGCTGGCCTTGTCGACGGTCGATTTCTCGACTTCGGGCGGCGTCAGCGTGGTCTCGTGGGCGATGGCGCGCATCAGCTTGGGCAGTGGCGAATCGGCACCGGACAGCACGCGCGCCACCTGGATGCTCTGGGTGAGACCCGGCGAGCGGACAACCGAGATGTCAGTGACAAGGGCTTCCCACTGGCGGGCGTAGTCGCTGAGATAGAGTCGGCGCACCTCGCGTGCAATGTTTGCAGCGTCGCGGCCGGCAGCGGGATTGCGGCGAGTGCCGAGCACCCAGGATTCCTCTTCGGTGAGCTTGGCGGTGACCCTATCGACGGCCTTGGTGAAGCCCTTGTGGTAGCCGTCATAGGTGTACAGCCCGGCAATGCCGCGGGTCAGCGGGGCGCCGCTCTTACGCATGAATACCAGCGTCGAACTGGGTCCCGCAGCGTGCTCAATGGTGAAGTCAGGAAAGTCTGCGCCCACGCCCTGGCGTTTGAGCCGGCTGTAAATGCGGTCGGGCAGTGAGTAGCGCAGCAGCATCTCACGGGCACGGGCGACGAGGGCAGAGTCCTGCACTACCGGCGAGGCCACAGGTCCGTCGGCGAAAAGCGCATTGAGGTGCTGACCCAGCGCGGCGCGCTGGTCGGCGGTGACGCCGCGGGGCAGGTTGCGGTCCCAGTCGATGCTGATCCATGCTTTCAGCGCCTCAGCGTCGAAATGCGCTGGATCGTTAAGCATCAGATAAACCTTTAAGGTTTCGTAGGCAAATTCAAGGTTGGTGCCATCAAGGCCGCGCAGCTGGGCTTCAATGCGGTGTGACAGACGTGGGAGCAGCACATCGCGTAGCAGACCAAGGTACGAATGCTCGGCTGCCGCGTCGAGTTTGTCGCCCTGGAAGAGGCCGAGGCCCATACCGGCGGGTTTCTCTTCGCGGGGGCGGGCGGCTGTACCCGAAATGTCGCGCACCGCGTCAAGGACGGCCAGCACGCCGGGGATGTCGTCGTCCGCGGAGGTCCCTACGCGCGAAACCAAGGGCTTAGCGGCAGCGACGGCGGCATCCACCTCGTCTATGTAGCTGCTGTTGCGCAGGTAGCTGAAGCTCCAGCCGATGACCAAGCCAACGGCCAGCAGGCCCATTGCGACGAGTGCTCCGACGTGAATCAGGCCGCGGCGGCGTTCCCATTTGAGATTGGTGCCACCGAGGCGCTGCTCGGCGAACACGACTTCCTTCAGCAGGCGGGTCAGGAAGAAGCTCTTGCCGCTACCGGCCGCAGGTGGAAGAACTCGCCGCTCAAGCCCAAAGGCCCCGCCGAGGCTGGTCATCACACGGTCAATCGGGTTGCCCTCCTGAGTGCCACTTGTGAAGTACACGCCCCGTACCATCAACGGATGGTCGTAGTCCGAGGTGGAGAAGACGCACTGCAGAAAGGCGTCGAGCAGGCGACTAACAAGGGCGAACTGCTGATCGAAGGCCGCGATCAGGCTGCGGTGGCTAAGATCGGGCTCTTGCTGGAGGCGTTCGATCAGTTGACCGCTGATGCGTTCGTGGAGGGCGTCAAACTGAGTCGCCAAGTGCTGCAGCGGGTCGGTGGTGACGGATTCGTCGGTTGGGAAGGTGACGCCCCACACTTGATCACGCCCCTCCTTACCGAGGTTGGCGAAAAATTCGTTAAAGCCAGCAACGAGGTCAGCCTTGGTGACCAGTACGTAGATCGGCAGGCGGGCGCCAAGTTGTGAATAGAGTTCCTGGATGCGGGCGCGCAGGGCTGCAGCATGGTGGGCTGCCTCGTTTTCGTTCTGGGCGAGTAGATCTCCGAGGCTGATCGTGAGCAGCACACCGTTGAGTGGCTGGCGTGGCCGGTGCTTGCGCAGCAGGCCGAGGAAGCCCTGCCACGCGTCGCGGTCGGCGGTGGCATCGGAATCCTGGGTGGTGTAGCGGCCTGCGGTATCGATCAGTACAGCCTCGTCGGCAAACCACCAGTCGCAGTTACGGGTGCCGCCGATACCCTTGATCTGATGTGTGCCAAGTTTCTCGGCGAGCGGGAAGCGTAGGCCAGAGTTGATCAGTGCGGTGGTCTTGCCCGAGCCAGGCGCGCCGATAAAGACATACCATGGCAACTGGTAGAGATATCGTGCAGAGCCTAGCGCGGCGAGGCGCGCCAGCCCGCTCCCTGAGGCGGCCGAACGACTGTGGCGCAGGATGGCTGTAGCCTCTTCGAAACGCTTGCGGAGGGTCGCAAGTTCGGTGGATTCGACCGGAGTTTCGGTGCCTTTGCCGAGCAGGCCGTCAAGCAGCTTGGCGTTGCTGGCGTGGGCCTTCAGGCGGATGAAGACAAAGCGCGCCACGGCGACGAGCATGATCAGGCCGATGGTGATCCAGCGCACGCGTTCCGATTCGAAGGGTACCCGACCGGCGATGGCCACTAACGGGCTGAGGTACCAGATCATCAGCGCCAGCGCGATCAGTCCGGCTAAGCCAAGCAGCATGGGATGGAGCAGCGCAGCGAAGAGCTTTTTCATCATTCGACCCTGGTTCAGTTGCCGCGGGTGGCCGGGAATACAATGACTTCGACGCGGCGGTTCTGCGCGCGTCCTTCGGGTGTTTCGTTGGTGGCGACGGGTTCGCTGTCGGCACTGCCTTCAGTCTTAACTTTCGTGCGGTTTCCCAGACGTGCCGCGAGCGCTTCGGCGACCGCGTCTGCGCGAGCCTGGGACAGGTGCCAGTTGGATGGGAAGCGGGCTGAGCGGATCGGACGATTGTCGGTGTGGCCACGGACAAGCACAGTGCCCTCGACCTTAGCCACCGCTTCACCGATCCGTTCGAGGAGTTCGGCGAAGGATGGCGAGAGGGTGGCGCTGCCTGCCTCGAAGAGGCCATCACCGCGAGCGGTGACGATGCTACGGTCGATCAGATCACGCACAACGACGCGGCCGGCTTGGACTTCGGGGGCCAGAAAGTGGGCCAGCCGGGCGGGCGCCGGGGTAGGGGACGCAGGCACGGCGGGGGGCATTGGCGTGCCTGCCTTGAGGGAGAGGATGGACGAGAAGGTGGGGTCGGAGTGTTGGTTGAGGGCGAAGGAGGCGAGCAGGTAGCCGATCGCCAGTACCAGCGCCGTCAGTGCAGCTGCCGCCCAGAGTGGCACGGATTCGCGCAGCGGGCGGGCGGGGCGGGCCGTGGTCTGCCAGGCCGGCGAGAGTTCGTGGATGACGTCGCCGCGCTCCTTGGAGAGCATCTGTGCCAGCCTCTCGCGTACTGAGGCGAGCTGGGCGCGGCCGTTTTGCTGCACGCGGAAGCGCCCCTCGAACCCGAGGGACAGGATCAGGTATAAGAGTTCGAGGAGATTGCGGTGCTGGGCGGGGTTCTCGGCGAGCTTGCCGAGCAACTGGAAGAATTTCTCGCCGCCCCAGGCTTCGTTGTGGAACTGCACCAGCAGGCTGCGCTGGGCCCACACCTTGTCGCCCCACGGAGTGTTGGCGGCGGTTTCGTCAAGGAAGGTGCACAGCGCGTAGCGCGCGGCGATCAGCTGTTCATGGGCAACGCCGTGGTCGCGGGCCTTGGTCTCGAAGATGCCGATGGCGCGGGCCAAGGTGTCGCGCAGGCCGGTGGGGTCGGGGTGCTGGGCCTGGCGGAATTGGGGCACCAGGCCCAGCAGCGGGTTGGCTGCGGCGATCAGTGGGTTGAGTCCGGTGTCCCAGTCGAGGGCAGCGAGGTCGACCCGCTCGAAGCGCATGGCGGGTGCCGGCCCGGATGCCGCCGCCGACCGCGCGCTACGGGCGCCGGGGGATGGGATGATCAGCGTCTTGTCGGAAGGAGGCTGGGCAAAGGGGTCGTCGTGCGCCATGGTTCCAGTCTCAGGTGGCGATGCGTTGGTCTGTGCTCAGGCCCGGATGGCCCATAGCGAGAGTTCGAGGGCAGGAAAGTCGCCGGTCACATAGATGCCAAGACCCCCGGAGTTGTCGAGCTGTTTCCAGAGATCGCCAGCATTGTCGAGTTGAAAGTAACTGAAACCAGCGTGGAACGGAATCTGCCGCGGGGCGACGGGCAGTGCCTGCAGCGCGATGCCGGGTAACTGCAAATTGACCAGTTCGCGGATCTTTTCGACCGGGCCTAGCTTGGCCTGGGCGGGAAAGCGCGCGCGGAGGGTTTCGCTGGGCACCTGGGCATTGACCGCCAGCACGAAACCGGCATGACGCAACAGGTTGCGGTCCGTGACCAAGCCAACGAAGCGGCCCTGCTTGTGATCCTGCAGCTCAATCTGGATGGCGTTCTGTTCCAGCACTGTGGCGAGGGCGCGACGGATGTCGCGGATCAGCGGCGTGAAGCTGGCTTCGAGGGCATCGTGGTCGTAGGTTGGGCGAGCGCTGGGGCGGCGTTCGGTATTGACGAGCGTAGCGAGTTCGGCGGAGAGTTCGAGGAGGCGGACGAACAGGCGTTCAGGGTGGAGCTGTCCCAGCTGGGAGAAATGCTCGAACACCGGTTGGTGCCGGTTAACTGTTAGCAGGAATATGAAGTCGGCGATCTCGGCCACGCCGCCCGCGCCAGGCTGGGCGAGGCGTCCGGCTAGGGCGTCACCCCGCTGGCCGAGGAGGCCGTGAATCTCCCGCAGAAAACCGGACAGTACCGGAGAGGCCTGGCTGGCGAGCACCGGTGGGATATACCCCTTGTCGATCAGCAGGTTGTTGTCCGGACGGCGTTCGATGACGCGCACCACGCCGATGCGTACAAAGGCGTCGGAAATTTGGTCGGCAAGAACGAGGCGCAGCTGCGGCTGGCCGATTTCGATGGGTTCGGTGGTGCCGTCGCCGGCGACGGAATCGACGATCTGTTCCTCGACCGGGGCGTGACGTGCGAGGTGCGCCGACGGTTCCCCGACACGGGCGGCTTCGGCGCTCTGCGCACGGCGCAGCGGCAGGGCCAGATAGACGATGGCATTCTTGGCGTTGGGTGGGATGTCGAGGGCCAGCGGCGCGGGGTGGGCTGCGGGGAAATCGAAGGGTGTGCCGTCGGGTAGCACGCCGCGGGCTGCTGCCAGCGCGATCTTGCCGGTGGCGAGCGCCGCGCTGTCGAGCTCAAGTTGGGCGAAGCCCCAGAAAAGGCCTCCCAGCGCCTGCGTTCGAGTTTCGACGTACCACTCCATGTGGCGGTCCTGCTGCTGGAAATGCTGGGGCCGCAGAAAGAGGCCCTCGGACCACACGACTTTGCTGTACCAGGACATGACGGCCTCTTGTGGGGCGAGAGTAATGGTTGAATTATTGCTTACTGCCCGACGCTGCGCTGCCTGGGGAGCTTCGGGGCGATGGCGATTCCACTTTGGCTAACCTGGATGGAGTAGGCGGTGGTTGTATGCTGCGGGATGGGGGCGGTGGCCCGCCAGCGCACTTTGTTGACTTCGCGGTAGGCTGCGAAGACTCCCAGAAACTGGCTCGGGCCTTGAAGATGTAGTTCAGTACTGAAGGCCTGATTGGGTAGAAGGGTGATTTCCTCCCGCACGACCTTTGCTGCGCCGAGCACCTCATTGTCGCGCTCGAACAGCGAGAAGAAGTCGGCGTTGTCGAAGACTGCTGTGGTTTGTAGAAGGTAGAAGCGCACGACGATGGGCATCGCACGACCGTGACGGTCGGCATTGACAGCCGCATCGGCGATGATATCAAGCCGGATTACCGTAGGGGGCGGCTCCGTTTTGGGCGTAGAAATGACCGGCGGCTTGGCGCATCCTGCCAGTGCTGCCACGACGGTGGCAGTCGCACCAAGTGCGTGCGTGAATCGGATCATCGCGGCTGGATCTCCAAAAGCTGTTCAGCTATACAATTTGATTATCGTAGCCTTTCTGCCGCAATGCAATCGGGAATGAATCGGTACGCCCTGCCGTGAAAAAAGCAGCCTATAATTATACTATGTCACTAAGATGAACTCATTATTCGCTCCTTCAGAAAATGGCATTAAACGCAAAGCGAATGATGGAGGCGCGTTTCGTGAAGTACCTTGAACTCCTTTGCTCCGCCCGCGGACATGCAGACCGACGTAAAGGACTGCGGGGATATTGCCGTGGCCTGATGCTGCCATTGGATCGCAAGAGTGTGGAGCCGCTGGCGGCGAGCATTGATCCGCTTTCGGTCCGGGCACGACACCAGTCGCTGCATCACTTCGTCGCCAAATCAGATTGGTCGGATACTGCCGTTCTGGAGAAAATCAGCAGTTAGCAGGTTGATGCAAAACCCCGTGAACGATCCCGTCACCCGCCTGCCCCAGCCGTACTCTCGAACTCCTGGTGCAGCACTGATGCGCGGCGAAGTCGATCCCCAGTCCTCGATCTTTCACTGTTTCTCGGTCGAGTCCCGGATTCCGGCTGATCACCTGTTGCGTAGGGTGAAGAAACTGGCCGAGTCGGCATTGTCGGCCATTTCTGCGGAACTCGACGGCCTTTACGCCCGGACGGGCCGCCCTTCGATCCAGCTGGAGCGCCTGCTCAATGCACAATTGCTGATCGTCTTCTACTCGGTTCGCTCGGATCAGCAGTTCTGCGAGCAGTTTGATTACAACCTGCTCTTCCGCTGGTTTCTTAGCCCACTACGAAGGTCGGGGCTGGCGCCGCTTGCCCCATCACGCAACCTTGAGCATCGCTGCTTACGGGGTTCTGGTCGCCGAACGGCTGCGTTACAAGGATATCAAAAAAGCATTGTTTGGCCCGCAGTCTGCCGTACCCGAAGGTTACGTGCCGCGCGGCTGTTCGACGCGCCCAGCGGCATGTTCCCGATTCGATCTCAACGCTACGGTGGACCATCGCGCAGATACTGGTCAATTGCTTTCAGCAATGTCCATGTTGCGCACAGGAAAGCGCGGGAGATTGATTTGTTATTTCGTGGCACAGCAAGAGTGGCGGTTGAACCAGCGCAGCACGGTGCCCCAGTCGTGGAGATCCAGCCGGGTGACTTCGCCGCAGGCAAAGTCGAGGGTGAGCCAGCGCTCGGGTGGCAGGCCCAGCAGTTCGCCGGCCAGCGCCCGGAGCGGCCCGCCGTGGGCCACGACCACCGCCGCGGTGGGTGCCTCGGCGCGCAGCCCGGCCAGAAAATCCAGCGTCCGGTCGGCCATCCGGCGCGGCGATTCGCCGCCGGGCGGGGCGAAATCCAGGGGTTCGGCCACCCACGCGTCGAGGGCCGCCTGGCCGATGTCGTCGAAGCTGCGCCCTTCCCAGTCGCCGAAGTGGATCTCCTTCAGGCGCGGGTCGAGGCGCGGGGTGCCGAGGGCCTCGGCCAGCAGGCGGGCGCGGGCCAGGGGGCTGGCGAAGAGGGCGTAGTCGGCCGGCAGCAGCGGGCGCAGGCGCTCGGCCACCAAGTCGGCGGATTCGGCCAGGCCCAGGTCGGTCTGGCCGTAGCAGATCCCCGGCGCCACGGCGGGCCGGGGGTGACGGATCAGGTAAAGCTCCACGTGGCGAGGATTCCCAGGTAGATCGCGAGTTCGGCCACCTGCTGGGCGGCGCCCAGGCAGTCGCCGGTGTAGCCGCCGAGGCGGCGCAGGAAGATGCGCCGGGCCTGGATGCCGACCACCGCGCACACCGCCAGCACCGCCAGCGCCTCGCGGGGGTTGAGCAGCAGCAGCGGCAACACGCCGGCCAGGGTGGCGATGCCGAGCTCGGCGGCGGTGGGGCGGCGGGCCACCGGAGCGGATTTCGAGCTGTCGTCGGGGCGGGCGTAGTCGAGGGTGGCCATCAGCCCCACGGCCACCAGCCGCGACAGGGGATGGGCCACCAGCAGGGCGGCGATCACCGGGTAGTCTTCCTCGGCGCCCAGATTGGCGAGGGCGAGGTACTTGGCGAGGAGCATCAGCACCAGCCCGATGGTGCCGTAGCTGCCGATGCGCGAGTCCTTCATGATCGCCAGCACCTGCTCGCGGTTCCAGCCGCCGCCGAGGCCGTCGCAGGCGTCGGCCCAGCCGTCCTCGTGGAAGGCGCCGGTGATGCGGATGGTGGCCGCCATCGCCAGCACCACCGCGATATCCACCGGCAGCACCTGCACCGCCAGCAGATACACCGCCACACCGGCGAGCCCCACCAGCCAGCCCACCAGTGGCAGGTAGCGCGCCGCGTGGCCGAGCTTTTCGGGGGCGAAGCCGACCCAGCCCGGCACCGGCAGCCGGGTGAAGAAGCCGATGGCGATGAAGAAGAGTTCGAGCTGGGTGCGCATCCGGGGCGGGATCAGGCTTTGCCGGCCACGCCGGCGGATTCGAAGCTGGCCATCTCGTTGAGGAAGTTCACCGCCGCCTGCACCAGCGGATACACCAGCGCCGCGCCGGTGCCTTCGCCCAGGCGCAGGTCGAGCTGCACCAGCGGCTCGGCGCCCAGGTGGGCCAGCTGCACCACGTGGCCGGCCTCGTGGGAGCGGTGGGCGAACACGCAGTAGTCGAGAATCTCTGGCGCGATGGCGTGGGCCACCAGCAGCGCACTGGTGACGATGAAGCCGTCGATCAGCAGCACCATCTTCGCCTCGGCGGCGCCGAGCATGGCGCCGGCCATCATGGCGATCTCGAAGCCGCCGTACTCGGCCAGCGCGGCGAGCGGGTCGGTGGGGCGGCCGCCGCGGGCGACGGCGCGGGCGAGGAGGCCGCGCTTGCGGTCGAGGCCGGCGTCGTCGAGGCCGGTGCCGCGGCCGATCACGGTGGCGAGGTCGGCGTCGGTGAGGCAGTGGGTGAGCAGCGACGCAGCGGCGGTGTTGCCGATGCCCATCTCGCCAAAGCCGAGCACGTTGCAGCCGTTGGCGGCCAGCTCGGCGGCCAGGGCGCGGCCGCGGGCCAGCGCGGCGTCGCGGGTGGCGGCATCCATCGCCGGGGTCTCGAGGTAGTTGGCGGTGCCGGCGCCGAGCTTGGCGTCGATGAGGCCGGGGCGGGCGCCGAAATCGTGGGCGACGCCGGCATCGACCACCGTCAGGCCGAGGCCCATCTGACGGGCGAAGACGTTGATCGCCGCGCCGCCGGCTAGGAAGTTCTCGACCATCTGCCAGGTCACGTCTTGCGGGTAGGCTGACACGCCGGCCCGGGCCGCGCCGTGGTCGCCGGCGAACACCAGCATCTGCGGCTGGCGCAGTTCGGGCGACAGCGTCTGCTGGACGAGCCCGATCTGCTTGGCCAGCGCTTCGAGCCGGCCGAGGGCGCCGAGGGGCTTGGTCTTGGTGTCGATGCGCTGCTGGAGGGCGGCGGCGATGCCCCGGTCGGGGCGGGCGATGGCGTAGGTCATGGCGGGGCGGGCGGGTGCGGACGAAGCCGCGGATGTTAGCGCGGCCGGACGCCAAACGGGGAGTCCCCCGTCTGCCGCCGCCCGCCCGTCGGGGGCGTGTCAGATCACGCCTTGGGCGAGCATCGCGTCGGCGACCTTCACGAAGCCGGCGATGTTGGCGCCGTCCACGTAGCTCACCCGGCCGTCGGCGCGCTGGCCGTACTTCACGCAGGCCGCGTGGATGCCGCGCATGATCTCCAGCAGGCGCGCGTCCACCTCGTCCCGCGACCAGGCCAGGCGCAGCGCGTTCTGGCTCATTTCGAGGCCCGAGGTGGCCACGCCGCCGGCGTTGCTGGCCTTGCCCGGGGCGTACAGCACGCCAGCCGCCTCGAAAGCGCGGATGGCATCGATGGTGGAGGGCATGTTGGCGCCCTCGGCCACGCAGATCACCCCGTTGCGGATCAGGGTCGCGGCGTCGTCGCCGTCGAGCTCGTTCTGGGTGGCACAGGGCAGGGCCACGTCCACCGGCACGTGCCACGGGCGCACGCCCGGCTCGAAGCGGGCGCCGGTGCGGGCGGCGTAGTCGCTCACGCGGCCGTAGTGGTGGTTCTTCACGTCCATCAGAATCGCCAGCTTCTCGGGGGTGAAGCCTTCCTCGTCGATGATCGTGCCGCTCGAATCCGACACGGTGACGACCCGCGCGCCGAGCGCCATCGCCTTCTCGACGGCGTATTGAGCCACGTTGCCCGAGCCCGACACGCTGACCCGCAGCCCCTCGAAGCTGCGGCCGCGGGTACGCAGCATCTCGTTGGCGAAATACACCGTGCCGTAGCCGGTGGCCTCCGGGCGGATCAGCGAACCGCCGAAGCTCAGGCCCTTGCCGGTGAACACGCAGTCGGCGCGGTTGCTGAGCTTCTTGTACATGCCCGCCATGAAGCCCACCTCGCGGCCGCCCACGCCGATGTCGCCGGCCGGTACGTCGGTGTCGGCACCCACGTGGCGATACAGCTCGGTCACGAAGGCCTGGCAGAAGCGCATTACCTCGTTGGCGCTGCGGCCCTTCGGGTCGAAGTCAGCGCCGCCCTTGCCGCCGCCCATCGGCAGCGTGGTGAGGGCGTTCTTGAAGGTCTGCTCGAAGGCCAGGAACTTGAGCACCGACAGGTTCACCGACGGGTGGAAGCGGATGCCGCCCTTGTACGGCCCGATCGCCATGCTGTGCTGGATGCGGTAGCCGCGATTGACCTGGACGTTGCCGTGATCGTCGATCCACGACACGCGGAACAGGATCGCCCGCTCGGGCTCGACGAGGCGGTCGAGCAGGCCGTGCTCGGCGTAGCGGGGGTGCTGCTCGATGAACGGCCAGAGGCTCTCGATGACCTCGGTGACCGCCTGCAGGAACTCTGGCTGGCCCGGGTTGCGTTCCGCCACGTGTTGCAGGAATTGATTCGCCGACGCGTACTTCATGAATTTTGCTCCAGACAAAAATGCACCAAAAATAGGATTGCTCGCCTTTTTGTGCACCTTTGTGGTGCAAAGTTCATTTCGGCGCGGTGACAGTCCGCGTCGACGCGGAACGCGCGGGCCGGCGCGGGGCGCTCAGCGGCCGGGCTTGAGGACCAGCGGCAGCCCCGCCGCGACGAATACGACCCGTTCGCAGCGGGCCGCGATGGCCTGGTTGAGGCGCCCGGCCTCGTCGCGGAACAGGCGCCCCAGGGGCGATTCGGGCACCAGCCCGAGGCCGACCTCGTTGGCGACGAAGATCACCCGGCCGGGCAGCGCCGGGATCAGCGCGAGCAGTGCGTCGCGCTCCTGCACGAAGGCCGGCAGCGCCTCGGCACCGACACCCGGCGGCAACGCGTCGGCGCCGTCGAGGAGGTTGGCCAGCCACAGGGTCAGGCAGTCGACGACCACGCAACGCGTCGGCGCGGCCACCGCGGCCAGCGCGTCGGCCAGTCCGCGGGGATGTTCGTGCACCGTCCAGCCCGCCGGGCGGTCGGCCTGGTGGCGGGCGATGCGGGCGGCCATTTCGGCGTCCAGCGCCTCGGCGGTGACGATGACATGCACGGCAAGCCCGCTGTCGGCCGCGGCCGCTTCGGCGAGGCGGCTCTTGCCCGAACGGGCGCCGCCGAGGATCAGTTCGCAGCTCATGGAAATCCGGAAGTGTCTGAATTGGTGGTATTATCGCAGGCTGTTTGCCGGCGGCGCGGTCTGCCGGCAACAAAGTGCTCCAGGTGCTCCACGGGCCATCCGGCCCAGGAGTTAAACGGGAAACAGGTGCGCGGTCTTCCTCGAAGCCGCCATGCCTGTGCTGCCCCCGCAACGGTAAGCAGGTGCACGGTGCGTCAATGAGCCACTGGGTTTTTCAACCTGGGAAGGCGACGCGCCGCGGCCGGTGGTCAATCCACCCGGCCTAGCCTGCAAGCCCGGATACCGGCCTCGGACACACCAAGCGGAAGTGCCACGGGGTGGTGGCGACGGGCGCAGCCGGTTTTTTCCGGCGCCTCTCCCAGTTTCTCCCCCTTCGCGTGCTTCCACACATGATTTGCCCGATTCGGCGGGGACGCCAGCGGGCCAGGGAGAACACATAAAAATGATCAACCGCCATTCCGCCGTCGCGCTCGCCGTGGCTGCCGCCCTTGCCGCGCCGGCCTTCGCTGCCGACGTGCAGCCCGAAGTCGTCGTCAGCGCCAGCCGCTTCGACGACGCCGACTCCAAAGCCCCCGTCAGCCTCACCCGCATCAGCCGCGACGACATCGCCAAGAGCGGCGGCGCCAGCCTGCCCGACGTGCTCGGCCTCGCCGCCGGCATCGACGTGCGCCCCATGTCCGGCGCGCTGGGCATCGACACCGTGGTCGACCTGCGCGGCTTCGGCGAAGCGGCCGGCAGCAACACCCTGATCCTCCTCGACGGCCAGCGCCTCAACCCGGTGGACATGAGCGGCATCGACTGGTCGGCCATCCCGCTGCAGAACGTCGATCGCGTCGAGGTGATGCGCGGCACCGGCGGCGTGCTGTTCGGCGACCGCAGCGTGGGCGGCGTGATCAACATCATCACCGACAAATCCGGTGCCCCCCGCGCCAGCGCCGGGCTCACCCTCGGCAGCTACGGCTATCACCGGGTCGATGTGTCCGCCGCCGGTTCGGCCGACGCCACCTACTTCAACGTGTTTGCCAACTACGCCGACGTGAACGGCTGGCGCAAGAACACCCAGGGCGACCAGCGCGCCGTCTCCGGCCGGGTCGGGCACATCCTCGGCGACGAGCGCGAAGTCTTCGTCGACGTGGCCGCCTATGGCGATTCCAACGGCCTGCCGGGCTCCATCAAGCGCGCCGACTACGACGCCGACGCATCCCGCGCCCGCAGCCTCACCGACCACCAGAAGCGCGAGGGCTACCGCCTGCGCCCGGGCGTACGCTACGCCATCACCGACACCCTGATGCTCGAAGGCGAGATCACCTACAACACCTCGCGCCAGAACGCCGTGTACGGCGCCACGCCCTACATCGCCAACCGCGATACCACCGCCTTCACCCCGCGCCTGCAGTGGCGCCACGGGCTGGCGGGGCTGGCCAGCACCACCGTCGCCGGGCTGGATGTGTTCCACGGCAAGGTCGACAACGTTGCGCTGGATCAAGCTGGTTCCCAGCTGTCCCGCGCCTTCTACGTCCAGAACACCACCTCGCTGCGCTCCGACCTGCACCTCACCCTGGGCGGGCGCCGGCAGATCGTCCGTCAGCACGCCGAAGATCGCGCCAATGGCATCGACGGCGAAGCCACCCACGCCCGCAACGCCTTCGAGGCCGGCCTCGCGTGGGATCTCGACCGCAGCACCCGGCTGTTCACCCGCTGGGGCCAGGTGTTCCGCTTTGCCAACACCGACGAGCTCTTCGGCTACGACCCGCTCACCTACGCCCCGGTGTTCACCGGCGGCAACGTGCGGCCCCAGCACGGCACCAACCTCGAAGTCGGCGCCCGCTACAAGGCCGACGGCCTGCTGCTGCAAGGCGCCATCTACCGTCTCAGCCTCACCGACGAGATCGGCTACAACCCCATCACCTACGCCAACGAGAACTTCGACCGCACCCGCCGCGAAGGCCTCGAGCTCGAAGCCCGCTGGCGCGCCCTGCGCAAGCTCGAGCTCAACGCCGGCCTCATCACCCAGAACGCCAAGTTCGTGGATGGCCCCTACAGCGGCAACACCGTCACCCTCGTGCCCAACCTCAAGTACCGGGTGGGCGCGGTGTTCGACGCCGCCACCGCCGGCCGCTACGGCGCCACCTGGACCCACGTGGGCAAGCGCCGCTTCGGGGGCGACTTCGACAACACCAAGGAGATGCTCGACGGCTACGGCATCCTCGATCTGCACGCCGACTGGAAGGTGCGTGACGTGACCCTGCAGCTGCGCCTCGCCAACGCCACCAACCAGAAGTACGCGCCCTACGCGCTGTATTCGTCCTTTGCCGGCGACTACTACTTCTACCCGGCGGAAGGCCGCACCCTGTTCGGCTCGGTGCGCTACGACTTCCGCTGAGTCGCCGCGCTTCATCACAGCTTCAAACCAGCAGGAACCTTTGGCCGGCGGCACCGCTGCTGGCCGATCGACGTGACCAAGGTGCCCCCGGGCCGGCAGGCCCGGGGGTTAAACGGGAAACAGGTGCGCGCGCTTCTCGCCGAAGCCGCAAGGCCTGTGCTGCCCCCGCAACGGTAAGCAGGAACACGACGCGTCACTGCGCCACTGGGCCCTTCGGCCTGGGAAGGCGACGCGCCGCGGCGGTGCCGGTTTCAACGGCCCCGCCCCACTGCAAGCCCGGATACCGGCCTCGGTTGCCTCAAGCGGAAGTGCCACGGGGTGGTGGCAGGCGCACGCCGGACGGTTTCCGACCGTCCCGGGCCAGCCTCTCCTCCGGGTGCTTTCACCAGCAAACCACCGGGTTGGCGGGGACGCCGCCCGGCTCGGGAGACCTCCATGACCTTCATCCGCCCCACCCTTGCCGCCCTCGCCGTGGCCACCGCATTCCCCCTCACCGGCCTTGCCGCCGACGCCGAACAGCCCCTCGTGGTCGTTACCGCGTCGCGCCAGGCCCAGCGTGCCGACGAGGCCATCGCCGACGTCACCGTGATCGACCGCGCCCGGATCGAACAGGCCGGCGCCAGTTTCGGCCTGCCCGAACTCCTCGCCCGCCAGCCGGGCATCCAGATGGCCACCAACGGCGGCCCCGGCAAGAGCACCTCCATCTTCATGCGCGGCGGCAACGGCAACCACACCATCCTGCTCATCGACGGCATGCGCATCGGCTCCGCCACCACCGGCACCGCCAGCTGGCAGGACATCCCCCTGTCGCAGATTGAACGCATCGAGATCGTCCGCGGCCCGGCCTCGGCCCTCTACGGCGCCGACGCCATGAGCGGCGTCGTCCAGATCTTCACCCGCAAGGGCCAGGGTGCACCGCGCGTCGACGCCTTTGCCGGCGCCGGCAGCTACGGCGCGCGGGAAGTCTCCGCCGGCGTCACTGGCGGCACCGAGCGCCTCAGCTACGCCCTGCGCGGCGGCTACACCGAGACCGAAGGCACCAGCGCCAAGATGCGCAAGGCCACCGGCTACAACCCCGACCACGATCCGTATCGCAACACCAGCGTCTCCGGCAACCTGGGCTACCGCCTCGCCGACGGCCACGAGCTGGGCGCCACCTTCCTCGCCACCGAAGGCCGCAACTTCTACGACGGCGAAGCCAGCTTCAACAACTACAACAACTCCGCCCAGCGCGTCTGGAGCCTCCACAGCCGCAACCGCCTCGCCGCCAGCTGGACGAGCACCCTGCGCTTCGGCCAGTCGGTGGATAGCTACGAAGGCTTCATGCTCAGCAAGCCCGCCGGCTCCACCATCCGCACCACCCAGGACCAGCTCGCCTGGCAGCACGACATCCGCCTGCCCGTCGGTACCCTGATGGCCGCCTACGAAAACCTCCATCAAAAGGTGCTCAGCGAAGGCGCCTTCGATGGCGGGCGTACCGTCAACTCGGCGCTCCTCGGCTGGACCGCCGGCCTGGGCGCCCACACCGTGCAGCTCAACGCCCGTCACGACGAGAACAGCCAGTACGGCGGCAAGACCACCGGCTACGCGGGCTACGGCTACCAGATCGCCAACGGCCTGCGCTTCACCGGCAGCATCGGCTCGGCCTTCCGCGCGCCCACCTTCAACGAGCTGTACTACCCCGGCTTCGGCAACGCCAACCTCAAGCCCGAAAACGCCTACAACAAGGAGCTCGGCCTGCTGTGGTCGCAGGGCGGCAGCTTTGCCAGCCTCACGGTGTTCCGCAACCGCATCTCCGACATGATCGTCACCTTCCGCAACCCCAGCACCGGCCGCTCGATGCCGTCCAACGTGCGCGAGGCGCTGGTGCAGGGCGTATCGCTGGCGGGTGGCACCCGGCTGGCGGGGTTCGATCTGGAAGCCGGCATCGATTTCCTCGACGCCAAGGACCGCGACTCCGATGCCAGCCTGCCGCGCCGGGCCAAACAGAGCGGCCACTTCCGCGTCAGTCGCAAAGTCGAGCGCATCACCGCTGGCGTCGAGCTGCAGGGCGTGGGTGGCCGTTACGATGCGGTCAGCTTCAGCAGCAGCGCCCTCGCCACCGCCACCGAACGCGACCGGCTGGGCGGCTACGGCCTTCTCAACGCCTTCGTGAAGTACGCCGTCACGCCCGACTGGAGCGTCGAAGGCCGGGCCAACAACCTGCTCGACAAGCAGTACGAGACCGCCTTCGGCTACAACACCCCCGGCGCCAACGTCTTCTTCGGCGTACGCTACGCCCCGAGGTAATTCGTAACCAAACCGGGCCGCGGGCAACCCCGGCCCGGCGCTGAACACACCCATGAACCCACACACCCACCGCCCGCAGGCGGCCTTCTGACGATGGCCGACGAGCTCCACCTCGCCACCCGCAGCGCCGCCGCGCCTGCTACCCGCCCCGGCGCCGGCCGGCGCGGGCGGCAGCGCGCCCTGCTGGTGCTCGCCGCCCTCGTCGCCGCAGCGCTGGCCGCCTTTGTGTGGGCGCTCTCCGCCGGCGCGTTGGCGGTCTCCCACGCCGATCTGCTCGCCGCCCTCACCGGCAGCGGCGGCGGCATGGAATCCGACATCATCCGCACCCTGCGCCTGCCCCGCGCCGTGGCCGCCTTTGCCTGCGGGGGCCTGCTGGCCCTGGCCGGCGCGCTGATGCAGGTGCTGCTGCGCAACCCGCTGGCCGACCCCTACGTGCTGGGCATCTCCGGCGGCGCGGCGGTGGGCGCGCTGGGGGCGATCCTGGCCGGGGCTGCCTCTGGCTGGATCGATGCCGGCGCCTTCATCGGCGCGCTGGGCGCGACGCTGCTGGTGTTCGGCCTCGCCCACGGCGACGGCTCGTGGACGCAGACCCGCCTCCTCCTCACCGGCGTCATCGTCGCCGCCGGCTGTGGCGCGGCCGTGGCGCTGATGCTCAGCCTCGCGCCGGAAGGCCGGGTCAAGGGCATGCTGTTCTGGCTGATGGGCGACGCCAGCAGCGTCACCCAGCCGTGGCCGGCGCTTGTCGTGCTGGGCCTGGGGCTGGTGGCGGTGCTGCCCTTCGCGCGGGAGCTCAACCTGCTCTCCCGGGGCGAGATCACCGCCCGGGCGCTGGGCGTGCGCGTCGGCCGCCTGCGCGCGCTCGTGTATGGCCTGGGCGCGCTGCTCACCGGCGTGGCGGTCACCACCGTTGGTTCGGTGGGTTTCGTCGGGCTGATCGTGCCGCATCTGGTGCGCCTCGCCATCGGCAACGACCAGCGCCTGCTGCTGCCCGCCGCCACCCTGGCCGGCGGGGTGCTGCTCACCGCTGCCGACACCGCGGCCCGCACCGTGGTCGCGCCCATCCAGCTGCCGGTGGGCGTACTCACCGCGCTGTTCGGCGTACCCGTGTTCCTCTTTTTGCTGACGAGGCATCCGCGATGAAGATGGACGCCCGTCCCCCGGTGCTCGGCACCGAAGCCCTCGCCGTCGAAGTCGGCCGGCACCGCGTGTGCCGCGATCTGGATTTCACCCTCCAGCCCGCCGACACGCTGGTCATCCTCGGCCGCAACGGCGCCGGCAAGAGCACCCTGCTGCACACCCTCTCCGGCCTGCGCCCGCCCGCTGGCGGCAGCGTGCTGCTCTCCGGCAAACCCTACGGCGACTGGCCCCGCGGCCACGAAGCCTGCCTGCGCGGCCTGCTCGCCCAGAGCCAGCCGGACTACTTCAGCGCCACCGTGCTCGAAACCGCCCTCGTCGGCCGCCACCCGTATCTGGGCCGCTGGGATTGGGAAGGCGAGGAGGACGAAGCCATCGCCCTGGCCGCGCTGGAGACGATGGGCCTCGCCGGCTTTGCCGAACGCCAGGTGCCCACGCTATCCGGCGGCGAGCGCCAGCGCCTCGCCATCGCCGCGCTGCTCGTCCAGCAGCCGCGCCTCTATCTGCTCGACGAACCCCTGGCTCACCTGGATCTGCACCATCAGGTGGCGGTGCTCGATCATTTCCGCGGCCTCGCCAAAGGCGGCGCCGGCGTGGTGATGGTGCTCCACGACATCAACCTCGCCGCCCGCTACGCCAGCCACGTGCTGCTGCTGGATGGCGAAGGCGGCCACGTGATCGGCCCTGCCGCCGCCGTGCTCACCGTCGACCGCCTCTCCGCCGCCTTCGGCCACCCGCTGCGGGCCGTGGCAGATGGCGACGACACGCTGTTCGTGCCCGTATAACAAGGTCGACCTGTAGGTCGGACTTTAGTCCGACATCGCGGGTCGATCAGGCAGGGCTTGTCGGACTGAAGTCCGACCTACAGAAACCCAAAAAACCCCATCGAGAGAACCCCATGACCGACACCGACTCCACCCTCGACTCCCGCCACAAGGCCCGCATGGAACGCAAGAAGGCCGTCGTGGATGCCGCCATCGCCGCCGCCACCGACAAGCGCGGCGTGCTGCTGGTGAACACCGGCAACGGCAAGGGCAAATCCAGCGCCGCCTTCGGCGTGCTCGCCCGCGCGCTGGGCCACGGCCTCCAGGCCGGCGTGGTGCAGTTCGTGAAGGGCCGCTCCGACACCGGCGAGGAAGCCTTCTTCCGCAGCCAGCCCGGCGTGAGCTGGCACGTGATGGGCGACGGCTTCACCTGGGACACCCAGAACCGCGCCGCCGACATCGCCAGCGCCCGCGAAGGCTGGGAGCAGGCCCGCGCCTTCCTGTGCGACCCGGCTATCGGCCTCGTGATCCTCGACGAGCTCAACATCGTCCTCAAGTACGCCTACCTCGACGTGGCCGAAGTCATCGCCGACCTCCAGGCCCGCCCCGCCCACCAGCACGTCATCGTCACCGGCCGCGCCGCGCCCGATGCGCTGGTCGAAGTGGCCGACACCGTCACCGACATGGGCGCCACCAAACACGCCTTCAAGGCCGGCATCGCCGCCCAGGCCGGCGTGGAGTTCTGAGCGCAAGACGCACCCCTCGATCTGTAGATCGGACTTCAGTCCGACAAACCTCACCCGCTCAACCCGCGCTGTCGGACTAAAGTCCGACCTACAGGGATGTGCCTTGTCTTTTTGTGGGGCGACGCGGCCGATGTCGCGCCTTATCGGCCGTCCCTACGCCCGGCCGCACCTCTCGATCTGTAGGTCGGACTTCAGTCCGACAAACCCTGCCCGATCAACCCGTGATGTCGGACTGAAGTCCAACCTACAGTGTTTTGCCCGGGCCGGCCTTGCGGAAAACCCCGGTTCTGCCGCCTGCCCGGCGCGGGGTAAGCTCGGGGTTTCGCCGATCCGAGTCTGCCCCCACCATGCACCACATCGTCTCCATCGAAGCTGGCGCCCTCGTCGCCGATCTGCGTCGCCCCGCCTTCGAACACACCTGGACCGAGCACGAAGCCACTTCCCAGGCCCAGGTGGCCGAGCGCCTGCGGGACGCCACCATCGCGGTGGTCAACAAGCGCCTGCTCACCGCCGACATCATCGATTCGCTGCCCAGGCTGCAGATGGTCGCCATCGCCGCCACGGGTTACAACAACGTGGATCTGGATGCCTGCCGGGCGAGGGGGATCGTGGTGTCCAACGTGCGTGGCTACGCCCGCGAGACGGTGCCCGAGCACGTGTTTGCGCTGCTACTGGCGCTGGCACGGCAGATCTCGCCGTTTCATCGTTCGGTGGCGGCGGGGCGCTGGCAGCAGAGCGAACAGTTCTGCTATTTCGACTACCCGATCCGCGATCTGGCCGGGCAGACGCTGGGCATCTTCGGTGGCGGCACGCTGGGGCAGGGCGTGGCGCGCATCGCGGCGGCTTTTGGCATGAAGGTGGTGTTTGGCGAGCACAAGGGCGCCGAAACTTGTCGCCCCGGCTACCTGCCCTTCGAGCAGCTGATCCGCGAGGCCGACGTGATCAGCCTGCACTGCCCCCTCACCGACGCCACCCGCCATCTCATCGGCGCGGCCGAGCTGGCAGCCATGAAACCCACCGCGCTCCTCATCAACACCGCCCGGGGCGGGCTGGTGGATGAGCAGGCCCTGGCCGACGCCCTGCGCGCCCGGCAGATTGGCGGCGCCGGCTTCGACGTGCTGACCGTCGAGCCACCGGTGGATAACCCGCTCCTCGCGCCCGATCTGCTGGAAGCCGGCAACTTCATCCTCACGCCCCATGTGGCGTGGTCCAGCCGCGAGGCCATGCAGACCCTCGCCGATCAGCTCATCGACAACATCGAGGCCTTCGCCCGGGGCGAGCCGGTCAATCGCGTGGCGTGAAACCCGGGTGGGCTCAGCGCGCCGCCCGCAGATAGCCGATGATCGCCCGGCGTTCGGCCGGGTCGCTCACCCGGACGTTCATGCGCTGGCCGGGGATCAGGGCTTCCGGGTCCTGCAGCCAGCGCTCCAGCGTCACTTCGTTCCAGACGATCCGTGAGCCCGCCAGCGCGGGCGAATACGCAAAGCCCGCCACGCTGCCCGCCTTGCGGCCGAACACGCCGGCGTGATGGGGGCCGGTCCGGTCTGCATCAAGGGCGTGGCAGCCGCCGCAGCGGGCTTCGTACAGCGCCTTGCCGTCGAGGGCTTCGTCCGCCCCGGCCTGCGTGGCCAGCACGGCCAGGCAGGTCAGGGCCGCGTGGTGGGCGCGCATCACGCACCGAAGCTGAGGGCCTTGGCGGGCAGCGGGCGGCCGAGCGCGCTGGTGAGGGCCGTCCAGTGCATCGTCTCGTCGGCGGCCAGGCGGCCGGCGATCTGGGCCAGGTTGTGATCCTTGAAGGCCGGGATGACGCCCAGGTAGGCGTTGGTGGCGCCCATCTCCAGCCGGGCGGCCAGGTTGAGTACGTCGGCCTGGCTCGTCAGCGATGCGGCGTTGAGGGCCTTGGCGTAATCGTTGATCGACTTCTCGGTCACCGGCTTGCCGCCCATCTTCTCGATGGTGGCGATCAGCGCGTCCCGATGGCTCTTGTGGTGGGACTGGAAGAGCACCGCCACGTCGAGCACCGGCTTCTGCAGCAGGCCGCTGGTGGCGCCCAGCTGGTAGGCGTTGATGGCCTCGTGCTCCAGGCCGAGGGCGACGTTAAGGATGTCCACATCCTTGGCGGCATCTCCGGTGGCGGCCGAGGCGAGGTCGGCGCGCCCGGCGAGCAGGGCGATGGCGGCGACGGAGAGGGTGGCTTTGCCGGACGAAGACAGGAAGCTGCGGCGGGCCGGAACGAGAAGGGTGCTCATGATCGGATCTCCTGGGGGGTTGAGGGGTGCTTCAACCTCTCTACGCACCCGATCGGCATCCGGATGCAGGCGGCGGCGACATTATTTGCGTCGCCGCCGCCTCTCAGCCGCCGCAGCTCATGAACATCAGCCCACCGGTCGCGCTCGTCACGCGCCGCTGGCTGCCGGCGCCTGCGGGACGGCCGAAATCGCCCGCCTGCAGCAGCACCTCGTCCACGCTGACCTCGCCTTCCAGCTGCAGGCAGTCGTCGGCCGCCCCGAAGGCCAGATCGGCCCGGGCGCCGGGTTCGAGGCGCAGCAGCATCGAACGGCGCCCGCCCTCCTCGCGCAGCAGCTTGAGATCCACCCCCGGCGCGTGATGCGCCCACGGCCCTTCATCCCGGGGGATCGTCATCGGCACGACGTCCTCGCCGGGCAGCAGGGCGGTGATCATGTCCCGGGCGAGGGCCAGCGGATGGCCGATGGGCGTGCCGCGCAGGTAGATCAGCGCACCCCCGGCCGAGCGGACGATGCCGTGACGGCTGCCCGACGGGGCCAGGTGGTAGTCCCCCGGCCCGACGCTGATCTCGCCCATTTCCACCCGCCCGCGCAGCACCAGGCACTCCTCGTCTTCATGGTGGCGGTGGAAGGGGATCGCCGCACCGGGCTGCAGTTCGAGCAGCGCCGCGCGCTGATCGCCCTGCATGCGCTTGACGCGCACGCCCGGCACAAGGCTCTCCCATTCGCCCTCGTCAAAGCGGATGCGGATGAAGTCCTTGCCGGCCTCGCGGCTGGCGCGGATGCGGTCGAGCAGGCGCAGCTTCACAGCCTCGGCGCGCTTGGGCGGAAAGAGCACCGGACCGAGGGATTCGAGCAGTCCGTCCTCCACCTCGCGGGCGGTGGTCGGGTCGTCGGGGTCGAGCAGATGTTTGGTGTCCATGATCAGGTCAGGCTCCGGTCCATGGTGGCGGCCAGGGTGCCGCGCAGGCTGAGCAGGGCGCGGCGGACGTGGGATTTGACGGTGCCGAGGGGCAGGCCGGCCTGCTCGGCGACTTCCTCGTGGGTCAGGCCGCGGAAGAACACCAGGGCCAGCAGCTGCCGGGGCAGCGGATCGAGGGCCGCCAGCGCGGCGTGGAGCAGGGCGTGGTTGCGGCACGCCGACAGCAGGTTCTGCGGATTGAGGGCGGCTTCGTCGGCGTCGTCGGGCCGCATGAGGATCTCCGGCTCCGGGTGCAGCGTGGCCGGATCGGCGCGGCGCAGGTAGTCCAGCGCCCGGCTGCGGGCGATGGTGAGCATCCACGCCAGCGGCCGGCCGCGGGCCGGGTCGTAGCGCGCCGCCTGTTGCCAGATCTGGAAGAACACATCCTCCACGATCTCCTCGGCGGCGGCGGGCGTGCGCACGATGCGCAGGGCAAGCCCATAAACCCGTCCGCTGGTCCGGTCGTAGAGTGCGCCCAGGGCGTCGGCGTCCTCCCGCTGGATGCGCGCGATCAGCGCCACCAGCTCGGCGGTGTCCGGCGCCGCCGACCACAGATCCGTGCTGCCGCTGCCGGTCGTCTCGTCCGCGGCCTCCAGCAAGCCCGGGTTCAGGGCTGCCGCGTCAGCCGCAAAGGCCGGCTGAATGTCCTCGATCATGCCTCGTGCTCCTTCCTGCCGGTGCCGGCGGCATCGTCCTGCATGGCCCGTCGGGCCATCGCGGCGGGCTGGCCTGCCCGGCTTCCGCGTTCCCAATCAAGGATACGCAGCCCGGCCGCTTCCGGATGCAGCGCGCCGCAAAAAGAACGTCCCGCTGCCTTCCCTGCCCGCCACGCAGGAAGTTCAACCTGCGCAGCCCCACCATCCACCCCGCACGCTACGGGTGGATCGTGCCGCTGATTTTCGGCATCGCCGAGGACGCGGCCCGGATCGCTGTGGCGCCGGGGTGCGTGGCATACTCGACGCCTATTCCGTGGTCAGTTCGTCATGAGCGACATCTTCGTCTGCTACGCCCACCGGGACAGGGCTTTTGCTGAAAAACTGGTCGATCGCTTGCTCGATCGAGGATGGTCGGTCTTCATCGACCGCCAGCTGCATGTGGGCGAGCGCTGGGACAAGACCATCGAACACGAACTGGGGTCGGCCCGCGCCATTGTCGCCCTGTGGTCTGCCTCATCGCGTCAGAGCGAGTTCGTACTGGAAGAAGCCGAATTCGGCCGCAGGAAAGGCAATCTCTTCCCTGTGCTCATCGAAGCGGTGGAGATCCCCTACGGCTTTGGCCGGATCGAAGCGGCCGACCTGAGCGGCTGGGATGGCGCAGCCCCCCATGACGGCCTCGATCTGCTGCTCGATTCCCTGCAGCGCGTTCTGCAGCCCTCAGGCGCGGAAACGGTGAAGGGGGCTGCCGAGCCTCACCGCGCGCCACCCCGCCCGCTTCCTGCGCAGACGCGACCCCTGCGGCGCGGGCTTTTGGCCGGCATTGTGGCGGCACTGGGATTGGTCGCTGGCATCACGCTGCTGCGCCAAGGCCAACCCGAGCCACGCCCGGCCGATTCCCCGCCACCGCCAGCGAAGACCGATACCACCCCGTCGATGCTGCAGGCCGGGGCCCGGTTCCGGGATTGTGGCGATGCCGCCTGCCCGTGGCTGGTCACCGTGCCGGCAGGCCGCTTCGTGATGGGTTCACCGGAGAATGAGACGGGCCGCTCGTCCGACGAAAGCCCCGCGCATGGGGTCGCCATTGCCCAGCCATTTGCGATGATGGAAACCGAGGTCACCCGCAGGCAGTTTGCCCTGTTCGTCCAGGAGAGCGGCTATCAGCCGGCTGCGGGCTGCTTCGAGTGGCATGACGGGGTGTGGAATCCCGTGCCCGGCGGGGGCTGGCTCGATCCGGGCTTCAGCCAGACCGACGATCACCCGGCGGTCTGCGTCGATTGGCACGCGGCCCACGCCTTTGCCGGCTGGATGAGTCGCCGCACCGGGCATGTCTATCGGCTGCCCAGCGAGGCCGAATGGGAATACGCCGCCCGTGGCGGTGCCACGGGGCGCTTCGCGTCGTGGGCCAAGGAGGACGAGCCTTGCTCGCTCGCCCACATTGCCTGCACCGGAGACAATCCGCCCCGGGGCACCCGGCCCGTCCGCCAGCTTCACCCCAACGAGTTCTCCCTTTACGACACGCTCGGCAATGCCTGGGAGTGGGTGCAGGACTGCTGGCATACCGACTACCTCGGCGCCCCCGGCGACGCACGGCCCTGGGAGACGGGCTGCGCCGAAGACCGGCGGGTCATGCGCGGTGGCGGCTGGGGCAGCACCCCCGATGTCGTCCGCCTGGCAAACCGCGGTCGTGAATATGCCGACATGCGCTTCACCAGCGGTGGATTCCGGCTCGTGCGCCAGCTCGCACCCTGATCGCCTGGCACGGCGTCGGGGGCTGCACGCAAGCCCCCGACGGTGCTGCGAGAAGACCACAAATACAGCGGAAGAATGTTGATCTTTGCACCTTGAAACATCGATTCAGCGCTTGAATCGATGTTTCCCGGCCCAGAAACCATGATTCACGCGCTGAAAGAAGGTTTCGGGCGCCATCATCGTGCTTTTAGCGCCTGAAACTTGGTTTCAGGCCGCGAAATCGAGTTTCTTGCCCCCGCAACACCGTTTCTGGCGCCGAAACGGTGTTTCTGCCGCTGCAAGCTCGTCGTCCCTGGCCCCCAGTGGGTGCTCATGCCCCGGCAGGCTTTCGTCGGCCGCCGGGGCAGTGTTCGGCCATCCGCACCCGGCAATCCATCCTGCGGGTCATATAAATGGCGTACAGGTAGTACATTGGTCTTTACTGTAAATGGCATATTGATTTAACATCGCTGTACTGTAGATGCGTCCAGACCACCCCATCCGCCACAGGAGGCAGCATGTCCAACATCAAGCCTGACACCCGGGTCACCGCCCAGGAAGCCGACGCCGACATCGATTCCTATCTCGCCCTCAAGGCCATCCCCGGTTACACCCCCCACAACCCCGCCCACAGCGTCGAGGCCGCCACCGCCGCCTACAACGAGCTGCTCGCCGCCGAAGAAGACGTGCTGCTGGCCGAAAACGCCCTCGCTGCCGCCCGCGACGCCGTGATGGAAGGCCGCCGCGCCCTGCGCAACGTCATCCTCGGCGCCAAGAACGAGGTGCGCGTCATCTATGGGGTCAGCTCCAACGAGCTGGCGTCGCTGGGCATCAAGAAGAAATCCGATTACGCCCGCCACAGCAGCCCCGCCAGAAAGGCCGACGGCGACGCCAGCGTCGCGCCCGGCAACCACTGAGTCCGTGCTGCCCCGCGTACCTACTCCTTGGCGCGGGGCGGTTTTTGGCAACGGCGGCCGTTACGCCGCCGTTTTTTTTTGCCTTTGTCCGTTCGCCATTCATTCCTCCCAGGAGGCTCCATGTCCAAGCCCAAACCCAGAAAGCGGCTGACTGCCAAGCAGATCCAGGACGACATCGACTTCTACTACCACCTCAAGAGCCTGCCCCCCGAAAAGCTCGCCTTCCTCGACCCCGGCATGGACGTCATCACCGCCCTCTTCGAAGAGGCGCTCGCCGCGCGCGAAGAAGAGCGGATCGCCCGGGAAGCCGCCGAAGCCGCCAAAAAGGCAGTGCACGACAGTCACATCGCAGTGTGCGAAGCCCGGATTGCCGATCTGCTGGCCACGCTCCCGCGCAACCCCTTCGACGACGACCAGCCGCCCGAGGGGAGCGACAACGACGCCGGCAAGCCGCCCACCCTGCACTGAGCGCCCAGGCCGCGCCCGGCAGCGCTCCCTGCCCGTCATCCCCACCGCCGCCTTGCCCTGACGGCATGCCGCCATTCCCCCTTACAATGCCGCGCACAGGCCGCGGCTGCCCCAGGCGCCGCAATTGAATCAAGGCGGGCCCCGGCGCCCCGGAACGGAATCCCATGACGCGTCTGCAATACGGGTGGAAGAATTGGGCCAGGGCCACCAGCCTGTCCCTGCTGCTGTGGCCGGGCATCGCCCCGGCCGACGAGACCGAACCCGGCAAGGCCAAGCTCGGCATCGAATACGAACTGGAAAACGGCGCCCGCAACGCCTGGCAAAGCCGCAGCCTCACCCTCGTGCCGGGCATCACGCTCGACAACCCGTGGATTCACATGGTCGAAGCCCTCATCGAAGGCGCCCATGAACACGACAGCGGCGAGCGCAGCACCGAGCGCAAGCTCGCCATCCGCCTGCGCCACAACTTCACCCTCGGCCCCGACACCCGCCTCGTCCTCCGCGCCCTCGCCGGCCACGCCGTGCAGGGCGACGAAAAGTATTTCTACTGGTACGCCGAACCCAGCTTCCGCTACGCCATCGGCCCCGTCGAGCTCATGCTCGGCTACCGCCATCAACGCGCCATCGACGCCGGCAAAGACCACGACCTCCACAAGCTAAGGCTGGGGCCGAGCTTCGACCTGTCGGAAAACGCCGAGATTGAATTCAGATGGGCCAGAAGCTGGAACATGCACACGGGAGCGCATGTGAGTGATGCTTATATCGTGGAGGGGACGTGGAGGTTTTGAGGGGGCTTGACGAATAGGCGTTGTAGGTCGGGTTAGCCCGCAGGGCGTAACCCGACACCCGGTGATCGAATTACGTCAGTAATTAGTCGGTCCTGAAGAACTCCTCGGAGCCTTTCCTCACGCGGCCTGCGCGCGGTTGAGACCTTGCCGAATCCTCCAGTTTCCAGTGCAATCGCATTCACTTTCTGGAAGATTTGGAGCGCAGGTTTGCGATGACGACCCCGGATTTTTTCCGCGCCCGGCTGGACGCGATGATCGAGCTGCGTCACCCGCTCGCGGTATTGGCAACCCGCATGCCGTGGGCCGAGATCGAAT